>NZ_JBMKKT010000096.1:0-1951 GCF_049239625.1 Tenacibaculum sp. MEBiC06402 | reverse complement strand
GAAACAACGGAAAAGAACTCGCGTCCTTTTCCCGCAAAAAATCATACACAAATACGTTGTACACCATTTGAAAAAAAGCATTTGTAATCATATTGACCTTTATCGAATTTTTGTCATTTGGACAAGAAATGGAACCGAATTCGATTAAACCAAGCGAATTGGATAGTGTCTATGTTCAAGCATTAAATAGCAGATTTGACCTTTTACTATCAAGCGGATGGAAATATATCGAACTGAATGAAAACGGAAAACGGATTTCCAAACTGAACGTATCTGACCGATACAAATTCTTGACCAATGAGGAACTAATTGACTTGTCAGTTAAAGAAAAAAAGACAATTCGCGTTTTGCGTCTGACTCATAAAATAATCGGAATTGACACAGTTGACGTGAATTTTGGAATTGTAAATGTTACTGGAAAGCGAAAAATTCATTTCAACAATGGACTGAAATTTAAAAAAGCGGATTTTGCATTAGACTGTGGCGGAACAAATGGCTACTTCCCTGATATGAGATTTGTGTTTGACCGAAAGAAAAATAGTTGGGAATTAATAGATGGAAAATATAAAATCCCAACTGAATAAAAAACGGTGTACAACAATGTATAACCGCAATTACGGCGGATTCGACTACGTCCGAATCCACTCGGAATTGCTAAGGCTAGTGCTTAACCCAAAAATTATCGCTAACTTTCCCGTAACTGACAGTTATACTAGACCGTTGTGCATAAGCTAAAAAAATGAAAATACTGATTATAACATTCCTCCTAACTTTTGCTTCTTGCCAATCCCAAAATTGTAATTGCGAAGGATTTATTGATTGGAAATCTGACAAAATAGTAAATGTATACTCAGACCCTTCTGGAATTACAAAAGTAGCGGAATTACAAAATGACATGCAGAATGAAGACTTTTTGACTTTTACGATTCTCGAATCGAATCAAGACTATTTTAGAGTTCAAATTAAACGTGAAATGAGTAAGAAACGAATTTCTGGCTGGATTAAAAAAATAAAAGAAATAGCTGTTTATGACAGGAACTACTCTGGAGCTGAAAATCTGAATTTATATTCTGAACCAAATATTAATTCTGACGTTAAAACAGCTATTGCAGAACATCAGACTGATTATTATACAATCAAAGATTGTAAAGGGAAATGGATTTATGCCTATCAAGAAAAAAATGGAAAAATCTTAGAGGGCTGGCTCGAACCGAATATGCAATGTCCGAATCCATACACAACGTGTAATTAATATAATAGGCCAATGCACAACAAGGTATATAATTAATTGCGGCTGAATTTCCTCTCAGGAAATTCAATCTTATTAATTATCTTTCAGCAACAACGGAAAAGAACTCGCGTCCTTTTCCCGCAAAAAATCATACACAAAAACGTTGTGCGCAAGCTAAAAACTAACTGAAATTGAAAAAAAAGATAATTATAGGATTTTTTGCTTTTATAATAGGAATTATAATTTCTCAATATTCTTATTCCTTTTTAAGAGAGCTAATTCAAAATATTTTCCTTTGGTCTACTTCTAACAGAATTAAATTTATAGGAAAGAATTTTCATCTTTTCGGAGGCGCTTTTTATTCTTTGAGTGTAGGATTTTCATTCTTGATTTTGATTCTTGATAATCTGAAAAAAACACTCGCTGACTATTTAAAAAAAATAATAATCACTCTCTTGATTTTCGGGATTATAATAGTTGGATTTTCCTCATTAGACGCTAATTTAAAAATTGTGGAATGTACCGCTTGTGATGATGGAATTAGAAAATTACGTTGGAACGAAATAAACTATGGGCTGATTTTAGGTTTGAGTGCGATAATTGCAATTATACCTAGCCTGATTAGAATAATTAAACGAATAATAAAACCAGCGCACAACAAGGTGTATAATTAAATGCGGCTGAATTTCCCCGGCGGAAATTCAATCTTATTAATTATCT
>NZ_JBMKKT010000095.1:0-267699 GCF_049239625.1 Tenacibaculum sp. MEBiC06402 | reverse complement strand
TTATCAGTTATCAGTTATCAAAGCTAAAAATTATGGTGGTTGAGCGAAGTCGAAACCATTATTTTTATTGAATACTTTTAAAAAACAAATCTTCAACTTTAGACTTTAGACAAACCTACTATTTCTTTATTCGCTTTTCATTTTGTTTTACAAATGCTGCCCAGCCCGTATAGTTTTTACCACCAACTTTAGTTCCCGAATTATAAAAATGACAAACCGCAGCAGCCAAACCATCCGTGGCATCCAAATTTTTGGGTAATTCTTTTAAATTTAATAAAGATTTGAGCATCATGGCAACCTGTTCTTTACTAGATTTCCCATTTCCTGTAATGGCCATTTTAATTTTCAATGGAGCATATTCTGTAACCGGAATTTCTCTGGATAATCCCGCTGCCATTGCTACTCCTTGTGCACGACCTAACTTTAACATCGATTGTACATTTTTACCAAAAAAAGGAGCTTCTAAAGCAATTTCATCAGGTTTGTAGGTATCTATTAGTTCAATAGTACGTTCAAAAATAAGTTTCAGTTTTAAATAAGGATCAGTATATTTTTTTAAAATCAATTCATTCATTTGAACAAATTCCATCTTTTTACCAATAACTTTTATAATTCCGAATCCCATGATTGTAGTTCCGGGATCTATACCTAATATGATTTTTTCTGTCTTCAAATTTTATTGTACTTTGTACAAACACAAAACTACTACAATTTTAAGTTAGTCTTGTCATTGCGAATGAAACAAAGTGAAATGAAGCAATCCTTGAATTGAGAAAAAACGGATTACTTCTCCCGAAGCTTCGGGAGTAAACTACGTTCGTAATGATATTAAATTTTATAGATAATGTCAATTTTTGGTTTACGTACTTCAAACCCAGCTTTTAATCGTTATTTCTGGCGAAAGCAAAAAACGTATTCTAAAAGCAAAATGAGTATTTCAGGAATTATATTCAAATCTTTCGCAATGCTCACTTTGGTGGGAATTACAGCTACCTATACTTGGAAACTTTTTTTCTCCGGAGTTGAAGTTAAATGGTATACTACTATCGGAATGTTTGTTGCTATTGTGTGTAGTTTGTTTATTTCCTTTAAACACAGTGCGGCAAAATATCTACTTCCTATTTATGCTATTGCCAAAGGTTTTTTCTTAGGAGGAATAAGCGCGTACGCGCATAAACGTTTTCCAAATTTACCGTTTCAAGCCATTGCAGTAACTATAACTACTTTCTTTGTGATGCTGTTTTTATACCGTTTAAAAGTTATTCGAGTCACAAAAGAATTCAGAGCAATTGTAATTACAGCTTCAGCTACTATTTTTCTTTTTTATTTTATCGGATGGATTTTATGGTTTTTAAAAATAGATGTTCCAATGCTTTGGGGAACTTCTTGGTTTGCCATTGGATTTAATGTTGTTGCAGCCATTGTAGCTTCTTTTTCTTTACTTTTAGACTTTCATTACATAGACCGTCAAGTTGGTCGATATCCGAAAGAAAGAGAATGGTTAGCCACTTGGGGATTATTAATAACTCTGATTTGGTTGTACGTTGAAGTTTTACGTTTGATGCGAAAATTAGCGATACGGTTTTAAATTTTATTCCTCTTTTTCAAACTCTTATTACAATAAAAACAATACTAATACCATTTAACTTTTAAAAGCCATATATAATTTGTTGATTTGTTGCATAACAATATTTGTTTAACCTAAAACTAAATTATTATGGCAACTAAAATTACAATACCTAGCACAGCAACAGTGTTTGGACAAAATACATACGCTGGAAACTTTGGTAATGACACATTTCCGATACATCCTATTGCTCCTAATCAAGGAGATTATTACAGTACAATTAAATTAAATGATGAAAACGTTGTTAGCATCACACTTTATTTCTACACAGATTCAGTAATAACGGCAGAAGACATCTCTTTATATGCAGAAGGTGCTAATTTATATGTTGATCTCAATAAGGCTCAAAATCCAACACCAACCGACGTGACTCTTTGGAAACTTACAGGTAGTATTTCTGATACTCAATTAGGGTTTACTTTAGCTGAAAAAATTGAATTGTATTGTCAAAACCCTGTGTTTGGAGACGGCATGACTGATGACCCTAAGACTTCAAGAGGAACGAAAGTTGCAGTCAAATCAGGAACTGGTGAATTCTAAAAATTTAATTACACCTCAGAAAACGTTCAATCAATATTGAACGTTTTTTTTATTTTGCAACCTCATCTATATATTTATCTATGAGGGGATTTATCTTTTTTTTATTTATTCTATTTTACTCACTTAGTTCATTCCCACAACAAACTCAAAAAGACAGCTTATTAAATCTGATTATAAAAGAAAAAACACATTCTTTCTTAGTAGATAAACAATTCAGAAATGCTTCTAAATATTACTATCAGAAAAACTGGGATTCAACCCTTATTGTAACAAATAAAATTCTTAATAAGTCTAATATTAGCGGTCCTATGAAAGATTATATTCATTTTTTTCGCGGACACAGCCTAAAGAATAAGAAAATTAATACTGAAGCAGAATTACAATTTCATCTAATCTCCAAAGATTTCTATTTTAATTATCTGGTAAAAATGCATCTAGGTGAAATTGCAATAATCAACAAAGATTACAAAAGAGCAATTTCAATATTAAAAGGTCTTACAGAATTATCTGAAGAGCAGAATTCCACTATAAAAACTAAAAATATTTTAACTAATATTGGTATTTCATATCTTCTCTTAAAAGATTTCAATAATGCTGAAAAGTTCTTTGAACGGAGTATTCAAAATGAAAAAGACACAATTGAACTTATCGGTAATCATATTAACTTGGCAAATCTCTATTATGAAAGATATATTGACGATATCGCCATCAAGCATTTTAATAAAGCTTACGATCTATCGAAGACAATTAAATTAATCAACTATGCATCAGACTCCTATAGTCATGATTTAAACACGAAAATTTTAATTGAAAAAGAAAGAGCAGCTTTTAATATGTCAGTAGTCGAAGAAAATCGTAAAGATTACATAAAAGCTTTACTCTTTAGAAAAGAAGCAGAACAATGGAAAGATTCACTAAACAACCAAAATAGAATATATGAAGTTGCACAAAAAGAAAAAGAATTTGCAGTTGCAGCAAAACAAAAAGAAGTCGATTTTTTACAGGTACAAAATGAATTAAAAGAAACTCAGCGCAGAATCTTTTTGTTCTCTGCAATAGGTTTACTTCTCTTTTTAGGAATTGGAGCTTATTTCTTCAGGGAAAAAGTAAAAACAAACAAAATTATTGCTGCTCAAAAAGAAACTTTAGATGAGTTAAACACGACTAAAGACAAACTTTTCTCCATTGTAAGTCATGATTTACGTTCTTCTGTAAATGCTTTAAAATCGAGTAATAAAATGTTACTCGATAATCTAGAATCCAAAAATCTTGAGGCGTTAGAAAATTTACTTCATAAAAACAGTACAATTGTAAACGGAGCTTATGGTTTACTGGACAATTTATTAAATTGGGCCTTAATGCAAACCGAGCAACAATACTTTAGTATTGAAAATCAGCGTTTATTCATAATTACAGAACACGTTGCTTATAATTACAAACCTCTATTATTAGAAAAAGAGCTAAACTTTGAAAATACGGTTTCTAAAAAAGAGTTTGTTCAGGCGGATCAAGAATCATTAAAAATTGTGCTTAGGAACCTTATTGATAATGCGATTAAATTTTCTCAACCTAACGGATTCATCAAAATTTATAGTACAAATACTATTGAAGGATATACTAATTTAATCGTTGAAGATTCTGGATTAGGAATGAGCGATGCTACTCGATTAAAACTTTTAGATGATTCTGTTTTACTGAATAAAAAAGAACACGAAGATATTATTGGAACCGGTTTAGGAATTCAATTGGTAAAATCGATGATTAAAAAGAACAACGGAAAATTTGATATTGAAAGCGAATTAGGAAAAGGAACAAAAATGATTGTATCTTTACCTAAAACAGACATAGATGGATAATGTTAATATTTTAATTATTGAAGATACACCGCAAGAAAGTGATAAGCTAATTAAGGTATTAAACGAAAACAATTATACTATTTCTGGAGTTGCTAGGACTTTTAAAGAAGCGCTTGATTTATACTACAAAGTAAAAGTAGACATTGTAATTATTGATATTTTTCTAGATGGCGTTCCAGACGGAATTACCTTCGCAGAAACTATTAATACTGTTCCTGATGCTTCTAAACCTTTTGTTTTTTTAACCAGTTCTACTGATCGCAAAATATTTGAACGTGCGAAGCTTACGCAACCTTTTAGCTTTTTGATGAAACCTTTTAATGAATTAGAAGTTTTATATGCTATTGAAATGGCTGTAGAAAAATTCTACGATCAAAACGATGTTTTTATTACTGATGAAGAAGACACCGTAATTAGTAGTGATTACTTATTCATCAAGAAAGGAAAATCGCTTAAAAAAGTATTATTGGCGGATATTATTTATATAGAAGTTGAAGAGAAATACTGTAATATCATTACTGCTAATGAAAAGTTTGTGATTTTAATATCGCTTACTAAGATTTTAAAACTATTAGACGAAAATTCTTTCTGTAGAACGCATAGAAACTACATCGCAAATATTGATAAGATTACAGAAATAGTTCCTTCGGATAATCTTATTGTACTGCAGGGAAAACATCATATTACTTTAAGTGAACGTTATAAAGATTTAATTAAAAAGGTTCGTACACTGAAGTAAACTCAAAATAAGAATCTACATCTAACTTAAATATAAAGATTGCCTCGTTCTTCATAATAATGAGTTAATTTTCATTCCCTTTTTTTCCCTTTTCATGGAAAAGAAATCCCTTCTTATTCCATTTTCAAAATTTAGGCTTCCTATTCACAGTAGTTTTACATCAGGAATAATTCACAAACGAATTTATTTCTAAACGTTCAAATTGAATTTAGAGTAAAAGCCCAACCGAGTTTCGGTCAATCAACAAAAGTTACTTCTAAAGCAATTTTGACAAATTAAACTAACCAAACTATAGTGAAGCAGAACTCACTTTAAAAAACGAGGCGGATTCCGAAAAGCCTTACGAGTAGGAGCATATTAACTAAACTTATATATCATGGCAGCAAATAATTTTTTTAACGTTGTAAACATTTCAGGAGGATCTTTAACTACAACTATTGATGGAAAAACAATCAGTGTTCCAACAAACGGTGATCAATCACCAGCTCATAAATTTCCTACAGGAGAAAAAATCTCAGTTACAATTAACAGTGAAAAGGTAGACTTAAACTTACCACAAGGTGTTAACTCTTGGTCTACATTAGTTTATACTACACAAGGAATTAATGTATTTCCATCTGCTCCTTGTCAAGAGATTTTATAAGATTAAATACACATTTATAACTTTTTAATAACCTAAACACATTGTGGTGAACCGATAAATACAATGTGTTTTCTTAAAACTTAAATATTATGGCTACAGTAGATACAGCTTTAGAAACAATTTATTACAAAGGAACAATGGGATTTGCTCCTAACCTTTTAGCAACAGTCGTTAATTTTTCATTATTAGTTCATCCTGATAATCACACAGTAAGTGGAACCGTAAGAATTAACGTAGGAACAGATAAAAAATCATACTCTGGTAAGGTAAGCGGAACAGTATATGCAACTGGTTTAAACGATATTGTAAAAGTAATTAGTTTACAAGGACATATTCCTTCTGATAATAAGTTAACTCCGTTAGAATTTCCTTTTGAAGCGAACATGGCTTTAAAGCCCGATTGGAGTGGTGAAGGAGGATTTTCTTTCCAAGGACAACATGATGAGAAAGTTCCTGTAAAAGGTTCGGTTTTCAATTTAGATTCAGCTGCTGAATAAAATTTAGAATTACAACAATTCAATAATTATTAAAAAACAGAGCAATGTCAAATAACACACAAACAACTCCGATTACTGGAACGAGTTGTATGGGAGGACTTGAAATTACATATAGCATTGATACTTCAACGAACACTATAACAACTTCATTAAATTTTGATGGACTTGATTTAGGAAGTGGAACTATGACTCCTGAACAACCAAAACAAGCAATATGGAAAAATACAGGAATGCAAATATTTAGTGGAGAACTTACCGCAGACTATACTGACTCCAAATTAGAATGTCAATTTGAAATTTCTGAGTTCGGTAAAATCATATATCAAAATAGAGAAACCGTGGCAAGATGGTAACTCTCACAAAAAAGTGTTTTTTAGATTTAATTAAATAAAGAGAGGGCTAACTTATAAAAGCGCTCTCTTTTACTTTATTTCGACCGGAGTAAATTTAAAGGAATTCCCATCAAACAATCCTTTATCAGAAAGCTTTAATGCCGGTATAACTAATAACGCCATAAATGATAAGGTCATGTAAGGGGCTCTTAATTTACTTCCCATTTCTTTTGCCATTTTATCCAATTCGGCATAGGCTTTTCCGATAACATCAGCCGGCTGATCGCTCATAATTCCAGCTACTGGTAATGCAACCACTTTTTCTTCTGAATCATTTACGGCACAAATACCACCTTTATTCTCAATTAATAAATTAACAGCTTTACAAATTGCTTCATCAGAAACTCCAACCGCGATAATATTATGTGAATCATGTCCTACAGAACTTGCTATTGCTCCTTCCTTCAACCCAAAGTTTTTGATAAATGCTATGGCCGGTTCAGTATTTTTGTAACGATTTACAACTGTCATTTTTAGAACATCATTATCAACATCTGAAACTAAATTCCCATTTTTAATTAATGAATCAGTTTCTATTTCATTAGTGACTAATTCTCCATCTAGTGCTTCGATAACTCGAATTTTTTCTGATGCAGAATGAAATTCAAAATCAGAACTCTTCTTTTTATCAGTATTAAAGTTATTCAATACTTCAAATTCAACAGATTTAACGAATGATTTACCATTCTCAGCAACTAACTCTCCATTGATGTATGTTTGTAAAACGTTGAACTTTTCTAAATCTTCTACAACAATAAAATCAGCAGCATCACCTTCGTTTAATAATCCAACATCTAAATTATAATGCTTAACTGGATTAACACAAGCTGCTTTTAAAACTTTAAACACATCAATTCCTTTAGCTACAGCACGTTCGCAAAGTTGGTTTAAATGTTCTTCTAATAAATCATCTGGATGTTTATCATCTGAACAAAACATCATGTTCTCATAATGCTCAGGCAACAAATCAATTAAAGCTTCAAAATTTTTTGCTGCACTTCCTTCACGAATGATAACTTTCATTCCCTTTTGAAGTTTTTCTAAAGCTTCTTCGTAGGTAAAACATTCATGATCCGTATAAATTCCAGCAGCAATATATGTATCTAAATCTTCGCCTCTTAAGCCTGGTGCATGTCCATCAACTGGTTTATCATAATGCTTAGCCCACGCTATTTTCTTTAATACCTCTTCATCCTGATAAATAACTCCAGGATAATTCATCATTTCAGCCAAATACTTTATGTCTGGGTTCTCTAATAGTTTTTTAATATCGTCAGAATCAATAACAGCACCTGCACTTTCAAAAGAAGTTGCTGGAACACAAGAAGGTGCTCCAAAATTAAACTTTAATGGAACTTTCTTTCCATTATTAATCATAAAATTAACTCCTTCCACACCTAAAACATTTGCTATTTCATGAGGATCAGAAACTGTAGCAACCGTACCATGGGTAACGGCTATTTTAGCAAATTCAGATGGAACTAACATGGAACTTTCAATATGAATGTGAGCATCTACAAAACCAGGTAGAATATAAGTTTCAATAGTATGATTACTTTCTCTTATTGATTTTATCTTACCGTTTTCTACTCCAATTTCTCCTTTAAAAATCCTTTTATTTAAAATGTCAACTATATTCCCTTTTATTGTCATGTATGAGTTCTTTTGTGCTAAAATAATCAGTTTTCAAAAAAAAAGCATCCTAAAAAGGATGCTTTTAAAATTCTTATTTTTCGATAATCGGTGGACCACCAGCTAATATCTCTTCATTTGCATATTCTTCGAACTTCTTAAAGTTACTTCTAAAAGAATCTGCTAATTTATGTGCTGTTTTATAATATCCTTCATCATTATTCCATGCTTGACGCTGACTTAATAACTCAGACGGAACACCTGGACATTGTCTTGGTTGAGCTAAACCAAATACTGAATGAATATGGTAATTTTCTCTCGTAATTTCCTCTGGTAACCCTCCGTTAAGAGCTGCCTCAATCATTGCACGAGTATATTTTAATTTCATTCTGTTTCCTACTCCGTAAGGACCAGCGAACCATCCTGTATTTACCAACCACACATTAACTCCAGTTTCTTTCATTTTCTTACTCAACATTTCCGCGTAACGAGTTGGATGTAAAGGCATAAAAGGCGCACCAAAACACGCAGAAAAACTCGGTTGTGGTTCAGTTACACCTGCTTCCGTTCCGGCAACCTTAGCTGTATATCCAGAAATAAAGTGATAAGCTGCCTGACCAGGCGTTAATTTTGAAATTGGTGGTAACACACCAAATGCATCAGCCGTTAAAAAGAAAATATTCTTAGGGTTCTTACCTATAGAAGGAACTCTGATATTTTCAATGTGGTGAATTGGATAACTCACACGAGTATTTTGAGTAATAGAAGTATCAGCGAAATCTACATTCCCCTTATTATCCATTACTATATTTTCTAGGATTGCTCCTTTTTTGATTGCTCCATATATTTCAGGTTCTTTATCTTTAGAAAGATCA
The DNA here is from genome assembly GCF_049239625.1 of Tenacibaculum sp. MEBiC06402. Taxonomy (NCBI): domain Bacteria; kingdom Pseudomonadati; phylum Bacteroidota; class Flavobacteriia; order Flavobacteriales; family Flavobacteriaceae; genus Tenacibaculum; species Tenacibaculum sp. MEBiC06402. The sequence continues at coordinate 258,898 of NZ_JBMKKT010000095.1, read as the reverse complement.
ATAACCTTCGCATAACAACCTCCTTCAAAGTTGAAAACTGTGTTTTCTGAAGTCCATCCATGCTCATCATCTCCAATTAAACTTCTGTTTGGGTCTGTAGATAACGTGGTTTTACCAGTTCCCGATAATCCGAAGAAAATAGCCGTATCTCCATCTTTACCAACATTCGCAGAACAGTGCATCGGTAAGGTATTTTTATTTACTGGCAAAATAAAGTTTAAAGCTGAGAAAATTCCTTTTTTGATTTCCCCTGTATAACCAGTTCCACCAATTAAAGCTACTTTTCTAGAAAAGTTTAAGATGGCAAAGTTATGTTGACGAGTTCCATCAACCTCCGCATCTGCCATAAATCCTGGAGCATTAATAACAGTCCATTCCGGAGAAAACTCTTTTAACTCTTCTGCTGTTGGACGTAAAAACATGTTATATGCGAACATATTACTCCATGGATATTCGTTTACAACTCGAATATTTAATTTGTAGTCTTCATCAGCACATGCATAACTGTCTCTAACAAAAATTTCTTTGTTAGAAAGATATGCTACTACTTTATCATATAACTTATCAAATTTTTCAGAATCGAATGGAATGTTAATATCTCCCCACCAAATCTCATCTTTGGTAATTTCATCTTTAACTATAAATCTGTCCATAGGAGATCTTCCAGTAAACTCTCCTGTATTAACAGCTAAGGCTCCAAATGCAGTTTCCTTTCCTTGTCCTTTCTCAATAGTTAAATCGTGTAACTCCTCTGAAGTTAACTGATAACGAATCGTAGAATCCTTAATTCCTAATGAGTCTAACGAAATCGTTTTCGTTTCAAGATTTGTCATCTATTATCTTTTTAGTTGTGTTTTATTTTCGACAAAAATAAATCTTTTTGTTTAAACTGCTTGTTCTTAACTATTTTTTATTGAAAATTTATTTTTTCAGTGATTTTTTAAGGAAATGATAACACAATTGTCCCCAACCAAAAAAGAGAATTAAACCTCCTAATGGTGTTACAAACCATATTTGTTTAGCTGGTATTTTTAATAAATAAATACAATAAATGGATCCTGAAAAGAAAAGTACTCCAATCAGAATTGTAATAGTTATTACTCTTTTAAATTTATCAGTTAAATGATTACTGAGATTTAGTATCATCAATAAAATCACATGATACATTTGATACCTAACGGCTGTCTCAAAACTTTTAATAGCTTCCTCACTCAAGCTTTCTTTAAGTGAGTGTGCTCCAAAAGCTCCTAACAATATTGTTATTGCACCTAAAAAAGCGATTATTGTTAAATTTTTATACATTATTATTATATTTGTTAAATATTAAACTTTTATAGAAATGTATTTTCTGTAAAAACTAAACAAATTTACTACATATTTAATGAGAAAAATATTGATAATTGGAGCCGGTAGATCTAGCTCTTCGCTTATAAAATACTTACTTGATAAGTCTTCAAAAGAGAATTTACATATCACTATTGGAGATCTTTCAAAAGAAAATGCCGAGCAAAAAATAAACAATCATCCAAATGCATCTGCAATTAAACTTGATGTATTTAACGAAGAAGACAGAAAATCTGCTATTCAAGAATCGGACATTGTTATTTCAATGCTACCAGCTCATTTACATATAGAAGTAGCCAAAAACTGTTTAGAATACAACAAACATATGGTCACAGCATCATATATTTCTAAGGAAATGCAAGAATTAGATGAAGCTGTTAAAGAAAAGGGATTAATTTTTATGAATGAAATCGGATTAGACCCTGGAATTGATCATATGAGCGCCATGGATGTTATTGATAGAATTCGTGAAAATGGTGGTAAAATGTTATTATTCGAATCCTTTTGTGGAGGATTAGTAGCTCCTGAGAGTGATACAAATTTATGGAACTATAAATTCACTTGGAATCCGAGAAATGTTGTTTTAGCTGGTCAAGGAGGTGCGTCAAAATTTATTCAAGAAGGAACTTATAAATACATTCCTTATCATAAATTATTTAGAAGAACTGAATTTTTGACTATCAATGGTAGTGGTAAGTTCGAAGCTTATGCAAATAGAGATTCTTTAAAATATCGAAGTATTTATGGCTTGGATGATATTCCAACTATGTATCGTGGTACGGTCAGAAAGGTTGGATTTTCTAGAGCTTGGAATGTTTTCGTTCAATTAGGAATGACTGATGACAGCTATACAATTGAAGACTCTGAGAATATGAGTTATAGAGATTTTACAAACTCTTTCTTAGCTTATTCACCATCCGATTCTGTAGAATTAAAATTCAGATCTTATTTAAAAATCGATCAAGATGATGTGATGTGGGAAAAATTTCTTGAACTAGATATTTTTAATGCTAAAAAGAAAGTTGGTTTAAAAAATGCTACTCCGGCTCAAATATTACAGAAAATATTGATGGACTCGTGGACTTTACAAGCACAAGACAAAGACATGATTGTAATGCACCATAAATTTGGTTATCAAGATAAAGATGGTAAACACCAAATAGAGAGTAGTATGATTATAAATGGTGATGATCAAACTTATACGGCAATGGCAAAAACTGTTGGTTTACCCGTTGCAATGGCTACCATTAAAATATTAAATGGTAAAATATCTACACCAGGTGTGCAATTACCAATCACTAAAGAAGTTTATGAGCCTATTTTAAAAGAACTTGAGGAATACGGAATTAACTTTATTGAAAAAAACGTGCCTTACCTCGGATATAATCCAGAGGGTGTTATAGGTTAACTGTTTTATAACAAAAAAGGGTTGCTCAATTATTCTTAAAACAATTTTGCAACCCATATGGTTAAAATTTATTTGGAAGCTTATCTCAATTAAAATTTATTATGCCCTTACCCATAGAAATCTCAAAAATGAAGATTACGCTTCACGGACATAAAACAGTTAATTTCTAAAACACCCTACTTTTTTTTTCAAAAAAAATAAAATTTCTCTCAAGCATCATTTCTTAAAGAAAACAAAGACCTGTTTATTAACTAATTAACAGGTTTTTTCGATTTAATTTTACATTTATTTTAACCTTCTTATTGTTCTGAATACTTTATATTGCTAAAAAATTTAATTATGAAAAAGTTAATCTTATTATTATTTATTCCTTTTTTCTCTTTTATTTCAAAATCTCCAGAAAAAGATATCATTGGTAAATGGACGGGAGAAGACAAAGGTGAGATTGGATTTATGACTTTTGATGAAGATGGTTATTTGACAATGGAATTTAATGGTAAAAAAATGGGTGGTAAAGATTTCTTGTACAGAGGAAAAAAGGCCAAGGCTACTTATAGATTCAAGTCAAAAACAGCACCCTATCAAATTGATATTGTGATTTCTGATATTGATGATAACGTGATTCGATCAATGTATTGTTTAGCTGAGTTTAAAGATAAAAACACTATGAAGTTTGGTATTTCTCAATCATCCTATAATCGTTCAAAGAAATTTGAAGATTATGATTCTATTCTGTTAACCAGAGTTAAATAAATTCTAACTTTACAACATGAAAAAACTACTAATCTGTCTTAGCTTTATTTGTGTTCAATTGCTAAATAGCCAATCCAAAGAAACTAAAGAGTTTTCTATCTTATTTGTAGGAAACAGTCTTACATATTATAATGACTTACCTGGTTTGGTTAAAGAGTATGCTAAAACCAATAAAGAAATTAACATCAATACTCAAATGATTGCTTTTCCTAACTATGCGATCGAAGATCACTGGAATGAAGGAAAAATTCAAAAATTGTTAAGTAGTAAAAGCTTTGATTTTATTGTCATACAACAAGGTCCATCATCTCAAGAAGAGGGAAGAAAAATGTTAATTGATTACGGAGAGAAAATCAAAAAAATCGCAGAATCAAGTAATTCAAAACTATGTTATTTCATGGTTTGGCCGGCATTGAATTATTATAACACTTTCAATAAAGTAATTCAGAATCATAAAGAAGCAGCAAATCATAATGAAGCAGTGCTTATTCCTGTTGGCGAATATTGGAAAAATTACATTGAAGAGAACAACGATTACTCTTTCTATGGAACCGACAGATTTCACCCTTCACAAAAGGGAAGTAAAATTGCTGCAAAGATTATTGTTGATACTTTATTTAATAAGCAAAACTAATTTTTTTCATAATTATCCGAAACATAATCTCCCCATTTCGCAATCTCATTTAATAAGGGAATTAAGGTTTTACCGAACTCTGTTAGTGAATATTCTACTTTCAAAGGAGGCTTACTGTAATATACTTTTCTTTCAATTACACCATCTTCTTGTAATTGTTGCAACTGTAAACTTAAAGTTCTTTCGGTAACAGTTCCCATTTTCTTTCGTAATTCGCTATACCGTAATTTTCCTTCAATCAGATAAAACAGAATAACTGTTTTCCATTTACCCCCGATAATTCCCATCGTTAAACTTGTACAACATGGGTATTCTTTACCTTTAAACTTATGCATTTATCCTAATATTTTACACTATCCTTTTTGACCGTTATTGCACAAATACAAAACTATAAATAATTTTGTTACTATAATTTTTATAGTTTAAAAAATCATAAAATATGAATACAATTTCAAAAGATGATGTACTAAATGCTTTTCAATTTAGACACGCAACAAAAGAATTCGACTCTACAAAGAAGTTATCCGATGATGATATTCGCTTTATATTAAAAACCGCAAACTTGTCGCCAAGCTCATTTGGTTTTGAACCATGGCATTTTGTGGTAGTTCAAGACAAAGAACTACGTGAACTATTAAAACCAGTAGCTTGGGGAGCTCCGTTAAAACTTGATACTGCTAGTCATTTTATATTAGGACTAAGTATGAAGGCACCAATGACAAAATGGGATAGCGATTATATCAAACACATGATGAATGATGTAAAACAGCTACCAGATGATGTTATGGAAATGTACACAAAATTTTACCGCGAATTTCAAGAAAGAGATTTCAATTTAGATTCTGATAAAAAACTATTCGATTGGGCTTCAAAGCAAACTTACATAGCACTAGCAAATATGATGACTTCTGCTGCATTAATTGGAATTGATAGTTGTCCGATAGAAGGATTTCACGAAGAAAAAGTAGAAACCTTGTTACAGCAAAAATTTGATGTTGATACTACAAAATATGGTTTGTCTTATATGGTTGCTTTTGGACATAGAAAATCAGATCCGGAGCGCGCGAAAACAAGAAGAGATTTTGAAAGTATTGTAACTTGGAAATGATAGCTACATTTTCAAGTAAAAATCTTTTGTTAACTCAATATAGGCATCAGTATACTGATGTCTTTCTTTTTCTATAATTAACTCATCAGAGATGATTTGTTTTTTATCAAACGAAAACTCTAATAAACTTCTTTTTAACTCAGAATTTTCATTACCTCTCACTCGACAAACTCTGTTTATATATAAACCGAAAGATTCAGCTAACTCCACAAACTTTTCTTCCTCTCTAAAAGGAATTATAGTGGCAAAAAGCCCATTTTCATCTAATAAATCAACAACTCCTTTTAACAAATCCTCAAAACTCAGAGACGATGTAAAACGCGCCTCATTTCTGGCAGTATCATCAGTCTCAAATTCATCAGTGTAAAAAGGTGGATTCGAAACGATTAAATCATAACTTTCTTCTTCTTCACTTAATTCTATCGCAAATTCTTGGAAAGATGCGTTATAACAAAACAAGCGATCTCCCCAATCAGATCTTTCAAAATTCTCAACAGTTTGTTCGTAAGCACTTTCATTAAGCTCAACAGCATCTACGGTCAAAGCATCGGTTCTTTGCGCAAGCATTAATGCAATAACTCCAGTTCCAGAACCAACATCTAATATGGTATCCGGATATTCTGAAATCGAACACCAAGCTCCCAATAAAACCGCATCTGTACCAATTTTCATTGCTGTTTTATCTTGATAAACGGTAAACTCTTTAAATAGAAAAGGCTTCATTTAGAATAATCGACTAATTATTTTCTCGGCATTGAAAAATAAAAATAACGCGATAGCTAATAGTAATACTAAAAACAGTCCTTTTTTAGGATTAGACTTTTTTCTACTTCCAAATCGTTTCATGTAACGAAATTTTTTGTTGATTAATATTTGGTTGCCCGTAGCATCTCTCTTTTTCCTGGAGGTCCCGGTAATCTTTCTACTGTAAAACCAACTGCTTCCATTGCTCTTCTTACGCTTCCTTTTGCTGAATATGTAACTAAAACACCTTCCTTTTTTAAAGCAATAAAAATCTTCTTGAATACCTCTTCCGTCCACAACTCCGGCTGAACTCTCGCTCCGAAGGCATCAAAATAAATTAAATTAAAAGCATCGGAATCTGAGATATCTTTAAAAAATTGTTGTCGCTTGGTCAAAAAGAAATTTTCATCAATTCGATGTTCAGATTCCCAAGAAACCTCATGAATTTTTTCAAAAATGTTCTGATTTTTCTCCGCTTTCAATTCCGAAACATAATTCAGTTTTTTAATTTCCTCTTCTGAGACTGGATATGCTTCAACTCCAACATATTTTATCTTCTTTTCAGATTCTAAATACGTGATAAAGCAGTTTAATCCTGTACCGAAGCCTATTTCTAAAATTGAAATCTCATCCAAGTTTATATTCGTCAAACCATGTTTAATAAACACGTGATATGCCTCTTGAATAGCACCGTGCTTGGAATGATACTGTTCATTCCAAGCAGGGATATGAATGGTTGTTGAGCCATCAGAAGTTATGATGATTTCTCTTTTCAAATTACTTTAGTAAAACTCCGTGTGCTAAAAAAGCCATTTCCTTTTTTGGCTCCGTAATTTTCCCTATCTCTTCTTTTGATTTTCCAGCATCTTCAGCATAATGCTTTAATTCTTCAACAGAGGTTTCTTGAATAAAAGCTTTACCTTCAACAATTACTTCCTTTCCGTTGCTATCTAATGGCATAAAAAATCCGTAGTCTTTAAATCTTACCATTACTTCCTCAGAGTCAGAAACAGGAACTTTCATCCAACATCCTTTTTTAGAGCATACTTCTTTAATTTTAGTTGCAAATTTTACGTTTACCGTATCTCCTACATTCATGGTAGCATACTTTTCTAATGCTTGCTCTTTTGTTAAAGCTCCATCTTGAGAAATTTTTGCTCCAAAAGATGCATATTCAACTTTAGTAGCTTCTTTTTTTACAGGCTCTTCCTTTTTTTCTGTTTTACAAGAAATAAAAGTTAAGAACAAACCACAAAATAAAATAAGTAAGTTTTTCATTATAAGTTATTTAAACATTTTAAAGCTACAAAGATACGATTTTATAGTGCGTTGAAACCTTAAAATCATTCTAGAAACTCATCTCTATTTTGTACTTTAGCGCTATTAACTAAATCTTTATCTATGAGCACTTCAAACATTCAAATTATTCCAATTGAAAAATCAAAAATTGACACTGTAGATTTTAACAATTTAGTATTTGGAACGGTCTTTACAGATTATATGTTTGAGTGTGATTATAAAGATGGGAAATGGCAAACTCCTGTTATAAAACCTTATGGTGATATTTCTGTTTCACCTTCAGCTAGAGTTTTTCATTATGGACAGGCAGTATTTGAAGGTATGAAGGCGTACAAAGACAACAACGACGATATTTTCTTATTTCGACCAGATGAAAACTTTAAAAGAATTAACAAATCTTCTGCCCGTTTAGCGATTCCAGAATTTCCGGAAAATTACTTTTTCGATGGTTTAAAGCAGCTTTTGAATATTGAAAAAGAATGGATTAAAAAAGGTGTAGGTAACTCCATGTACATAAGACCCTTTGTTATTGCTACTCAACCAGCAATTTCGGCGAGTCCCGCAAGTGAATACAAATTCATGATTATCTTATCTCCTGCTCAGGCATACTATGCTGGTGAAGTCAGAGTATTATTTGCTGAAGAATATAGTAGAGCTGCTAACGGAGGAGTTGGTTTTGCTAAAGCTGCTGGAAATTATGCAGCTCAGTTTTATCCAACAAAATTAGCGCATGAAAAGGGTTTTCAACAAATTATTTGGACGGATGCCGATTCTCATGAATATTTAGAGGAGGCTGGGACTATGAATATTTTCTTCCGAGTTGGAGACACGCTTTTAACTGCTCCGAATAATGACAGAATTTTAGATGGTGTAACGAGAAAATCGTTAATAAAGCTGGCTGAAGACAATAACATTAAAGTTGAAATCAGAAGAATATCGGTTGCTGAAATCAAAGAAGCTGCTAAAAAAGGAGAATTAAAAGAAATTTTTGGTTCAGGAACAGCTACTGTTGTAAATCCTATTATTGGATTTAGTCATGGTGGCGAAACGTATGATTTACCTAAAATTGAGAATTCTTATGCTAGTTTATTCAAAGAGAAGCTAATGAATATTCAATATAATATTTCGGAAGACCCTTATGGATGGAGAGTTAAAATTTAGTTTTCAGTTAAGTAATTGATAACTAAAAATTAACATCTGCAATGTTTTTTTATATATTTGTAAAGGTTCGGGATAAAATATTATGAAAAACATTCTAATTACTATTGTTACAATGGCTGTTGCCTTCGGCATCACGTTTTATATATTGACTAACTTTTATGAGCAAAACAATAACGAATTAGACTTTATTTCGGATGAAACAACAGCTTTAACAACAAGCAGTGATTCTGATGACTCATTGGATGATGACGATTCGGATGATGAGTATAATGATGATATCACTAATATTAATGCAGATTCAGACACCGACAACGATAGCAACAATGATTTATTTCCTGATGTAGAAACTATCTTATCAAACTATCCAAAATGGGAAACTTACTACAATAAAAACATTAATCTTTCTTCGGATTTTATCGCTTTAGACAACCAGGGAAAAGAAATTGAAAAAGGTGATTTCTTGAGTGATTTAACTTCAGGAAGTTTTGCACCTATAAAATTACTTTCTGGAAATTTAATGTATCAACTACATAATATTGAAGATGTCAAAGACCAAAAAATCATCACATCTGTTAAAAACGAAGCTGATTTAGCCTATGCTTATTTTAATAAGATAGGAAGTAAATTACCAGAGTTTAATTTTTCTGACATCAATGGAAATCGCTTTTCTAGTGCGTCTACAGATGGAAAAATAATTATTCTTACCTGTTGGGAAACAAAGTCTAAAGCAAGTATTAATGAATTTCCGCAACTCAATAAATTATATGATAAATATGAAGCTTATGAAGATGTTGTCTTTTTGAGTTTCGCTACAGATAAATCTAGTAAGCTACTTGAATTTCTTGCCAAGAACGAATTAAGACACCCTGTAGTTGCCAATAAAGAATCTTACATGAAGGATCAGGTTGGAGTTCGTCAATTTCCTACTCATTTAATTGTAGATGAAGACGGAAATATTGAAAAAATGGTAAGCAATTTCTCTCAACTTGAAGCTGCTTTAGAAAAAATTGCTGAACCAGATTTAACAAATTTAAATGAACCAGGAATGTAACCATAGTTACTTATCCAATACTTCTTTAATATTAGGCCTGAAATAATTAGGTCCTTTCATAACTTTTCCATCCTCTCTGTAAATTGGTTTTCCATCCTCACCTAATTTACTCATGTTACTTTTTTGAATTTCATTAAATACCTCATCAATTTTATACTGCATTCCATGTTCTATTATTGTTCCACATAAAATATATAACATATCACCAAGTGCATCAGCAGTTTCAACCAAATCGTTATTCTTTACAGCTTCGAAATACTCTTCATTTTCCTCTTTCATTAAATTAAAACGGAGCAATTTCCTGTCATCTCCAATATTCACTACAGGTGATTCATTAAGTCCTAATCCAAATGCTTCGTGAAATGCTTTTACAGCTTGTATTTTTTCTTTCATTCTATTATAATTACTTTATATTAAATATTTTTTCCGCTTTAAATAAATCGAACTCTTCCCAATTATTAATTCGATATTTTACATTTGTCTTTTCGAAATCCTCAACGTTTTTAGTATTTACTCCGACAAAATGCAAATTCAAATTATTTGCAGTAGTTACATCCCAAAGTCCATCTCCAAAAGAAATAATCTCATTAAAAGAATCTACCTGATAATAACTTTCAGCTTTATTAATTGCTGATTTTACAATTTCTTCTCTCGTATAAACACGATTTGAAGCTTCTAAAACCTCAGGATAGTATTGTACTCCTGCTTGCTCTAATTTCAAATAGGCTGGTTTGAGAATAGAACCAGTTGCGAAACACACTCCATAATCTGTATTATTTATAAAAAAATCAACCATTTTTCTCGCCCCGAGGACTTCCCCAGAATCTGGGAACTTAAGAAAATGATCCGTCATTATCTCTTCAAATTTCGGTATTAGAGATAATGAAAACTCCTTTTTAAAAGTCTTTTCATAATTTTCTTTTAGAATATAACTATCGGTTGCATGCGCATAATTCTTCCAATTAGTATCAACATTATCAATACCAAACTCACTCATTGCTTGCAATAAAGCATCTGTATGTTTTTCTTCGCTACTAGTTAAAGTATCATCTATATCTAAAACAATCAGCTTCATTTTTTTCATACTAAAACACTTTTTTTAAAATCCAAGTAGGCATCAACTTTAAGACAAAGGCAATTATTGCCCATCTCTTAGAAACATATGCTACCCTCTTTTTATTTTTTAAAGCCTTAAAAATTTGTTCAGCTGCTTTATCTAAAGGAGTTAACCAAAAAATCCCTTCTCCTACAGCCATAGCTGTATCAACAAATCCAGGTCTGATATCGGTGATAAAAACCTTACTCGAAGAAATTTCTTTGGTCTTGAGATACAAACTCTCCAGATAGGCCTTTTGATACGCTTTTGATGCGAAATAAGATGGAGCTCCTCTACTTCCTCGAATGGAAGCTATTGAGGAAATTCCGACTAAATGACCAAAGCCTTGTTTTCTGAAAAGATTAAAAGCTAAATCGTATAGTTTTGTAACTCCGTAAACATTTGTTAAAATGGTATCTTCTTCTTTACCCCAATCTAATTCAGAATTTAAATATGCTACTCCCGAGGATTGTACTATTAAATGAACCTCTTTAAATTCTTGAACAATATCGTTGAAAACTTTTTCTACTTCTCCTACCTTCTGAATATCGTTTTGCTTGAAAATAACTTTATCAGGGTACTCATTGGCTAATTCTTCGAGCTTAGCTAATCGTCTTCCAGTTACAGCTACCTTGTAATTGTTTTTAATTAAAATTTCGGTAAGCCTTTTTCCTATGCCAGAAGTTGCCCCAAAAACGATTGCTCTATGCATTTAATTAGTACTTTTGCTAAAAATACGAAGTTTAGTATAACAATAATATAAAACGCACTAATTTTATGTATCCACTTACAGCCTTAAAAATGTTTACCACTGGTAGAATTATATTTGCAAGTATCTTTGTAGTTGCTTTTGTTATTTTAATGGTTATTAGTTACAAGAAAGATGCGAAAAACAACAAGAAACATTACCAGAATGCTGCTTTATATGTTGCTATCGGTATTGCAGTAACGATTGCTTTATTGTTTTTATCAAAACTTTTAATTCACAAATAATAATTACATCGGTTCTACTTCACTAAGTTTATCATGATCCAAAATTGTATAACCGTCTTCATCTATACTTGATGACGGAATGTACTTTACATCAGAAATTACCTGCGTGAATTTGTAAGAAGAAGTTTGATATACTTTTTGACCAAAGGACTCTTCATGATACTGAACCAAAATATATAATCCAGCGTTTAATTTTTCAATTTCTTGATTTGATAATTTATGTAACGGACTTTTTTCATCTATCATATGAACGATTGTCCACATTGTAGGTAAATAGGTAATTTTTTTACGTTCAAGTTCCAAAGCGTAAAAACTTCTTTTATATTGACCTGTCTCATCTTCTTCGTTCATAGAAAGTGTTACAGAAATTTCTGGTTCTATCATCAATGTTTTTCTGCTATTCATTAATCTAAACATCAATGCTCTTCCTCCTTGAAATTCTCTTAAAATTAAATTATTGCTAAAACGAATCGCTGCTTTTGGTTTTGAAAACCTTCCATAAAGCAGACCTGTTATAAAAGCGAAACTCATTAAACCAATTAATGCCTCAAAAGCAGCAATAATGTTTGCGGTTATTCCTTTAGGAGCAATTCCTCCATAACCAACCGTTGTTAGTGTTTGAGCGCTGAAGAAAAAACCATTTAAAAAATCCTTAATTAAACTTCCTCTAGACGGAGTAATTTGTTCAATTCCAATAATCACATATACAATTCCAAATACTATATTCATTATTGTATATCCTAAAACCACGAATAGGAAAAACCTCCACCAACTTAACCCGATAAAAAAAGTATATAAATCATCAATATTTAAAGGTCTATTTACATGAAGGATATTTGTAGATCCATCTTTATTTATAATACCTTTTACATTTTCTGCTGATGAATATCCAAAACCAGGATCTTTAGTTTCCTTTGCCATATATGACTGTAATTAACAATGCTTATAATATTTCAACCGAATCACCAAATTAGGCAATTGCAGTGGAAGATAAAATTTCTTTGCACTAATTTTAATTGAATTTCACAACCTTTTACGAACATTCGTTATACCGAAAACAATCTACCGTATGATCGTTTACCATCCCTGTAGCTTGCATGTGCGCATAAATAACTGTTGAACCAACAAACTTAAAACCTCGTTTCTTTAAATCTTTTGAAATTAAATCAGATAATTCCGTAGTTGCTGGAACATCTTCTCTTTTGTTAAAAGCATTTTTAATAGGATTTCCATTGCAAAAACCCCAAATATAATCTGAGAAAGAACCAAACTCCTTTTGAACTTTCATAAAAGCTTTAGCATTAGAAATTGTTGCTTTTATTTTTAATTTGTTTCTAATTATTCCAGGATTATCTAATAATTCCAAATATCTATCTTCAGAATAGTTTGCTATTTTTTTATAATCGAATTGATCAAATGCTTTTCGGAAATTTTCTCTTTTCCTTAAAACAGTAATCCAACTTAAACCAGCTTGAAAAGTTTCTAGTATTAAAAATTCAAATAATGTATCATCATCATAGACAGGAACACCCCATTCTTCATCGTGATATGCAATATACAACGGATCATTTCCTACCCAAAAGCAACGTTTCTTCATTTCAAAAAAGTTTGAGTTAAATTTAATAAAAACAGCCCTAAACTATTTGTATGAAAAAGACTACATTTACGTCTTATAGCATTAAAGTAATCGATTATGAAGAAAATTTTCTTTCTATATATAACTCTTTTAACTTCTCTTGTCAGTTTTTCTCAAGTTTATGAACCTGTTAAATGGAAAACGAACATCGAAAAAATTAATGAAACCGAATCTTATTTAGTTGCTACAGCTACTATCGATAACGGCTGGCATTTGTATGCTCAAGAGATTCCAACTGGAGGTCCAAGACCAACAATTTTCACTTTTCAACCCAACGAGAGTTATGAATTAATTGGAAAAACAATTGAAGATGAAGGAATAACAGAAGATGATAAAATCTTCAAAATGAAGATTAAATATTTTGCGTACAAGGCTACTTTCAAACAAAAAATTAAGCTGCTAAATAGTGATACTAAAATTAATGCGGAAGTTCAGTTTATGGTTTGTGATGATACTCGCTGTTTACCTCCAATAACTGAGGATTTGATTTTCACTAATAAATCTGCGAATGTAGCACAAAAGAAGAATACGGAAAAAGCAGATTTAAATGACACTGAGGCATCTGCTTTATTATACGGTATCTCAAGTGATGAAATGCAGCAACCTGTTACAGACATTAACGCTGTTGATTCTAACGATGATAAAGACGTTCAAAAGAAAAATGAATCATCTTCATTATTAAGTATTTTTGGATTAGGTTTTCTTGGAGGTTTATTAGCATTATTAACTCCTTGTGTATTCCCAATGATTCCTTTAACAGTAAGCTTTTTTACTAAAAAAGACAGCTCAAAAGGAGCTGGAGTTTCAAAGGCAGTTCTCTATGGATTCTTTATACTCGCGGTTTATTTATTGTTAAGTATTCCTTTTCATCTGTTAGATTCAATTAATCCAGATATTTTAAATGAGATTTCTACCAACATTTGGTTAAACATAATTTTCTTTATTGTGTTTGTGTTTTTTGCAGGTTCATTCTTCGGTTATTATGAACTAACACTGCCTAGTAGTTGGACAAACAAAACTACTGCTGGAGAAGGTTCTGGAGGTATTATTGGAGTGTTTTTTATGGCACTTACTTTAGCAATTGTATCGTTTTCTTGTACTGGTCCAATATTAGGTTCTTTATTAGCTGGTTCATTATCTTCAGATGGTGGAGCTTGGCAATTAACTTCAGGAATGGCTGGATTTGGTGTAGCATTAGGTTTACCTTTTACCTTGTTTGCAATGTTTCCTAACATGTTAAAATCGCTTCCTAAATCCGGTGGATGGATGACTACTGTAAAAGTTGTTCTAGGTTTCTTAGAACTAGCTTTGGCTTTCAAGTTTTTATCAAACGCCGATTTAGTTGCACATTGGAACTTACTAAAAATTGAACCGTTCTTGATTATTTGGATTTTAATCTTTGCTGGATTAGGATTATATCTTTTTGGTAAGATTAGATTCCCGCACGACTCACCAATGCAAAAAATTGGAATAACAAGAATTGTTTTAGGTATTGCTTCTTTAGCTTTTGCAATTTATTTAGCTACTGGTTTTAGATATAATGAAGAAACTAAAACATTTACACCATTATCTTTATTAAGTGGTTTAGCGCCTCCTGTTGGTTATAGTATTTTACATCCAAATAGCTGTCCAAATAATTTAACTTGTTTTAAAGATTTAAAAGAAGGTTTGGAATATGCTAAAAAAGAAAACAAGCCAATTATGTTAGATTTTACTGGATACGCTTGTGTAAACTGTCGTAAAATGGAAGAACATGTTTGGCCTATTCCGAAAGTTGATAATGTTTTAAGAAATGATTATGTATTGATATCTCTTTACGTTGATGATAAAAAAGAACTTCCTAAAGAAGAACAAATTGTCGTTAACAGAATTAACGGAGGAACTAGAAAATTGAGTAATTATGGTCATAAATGGTCTCATTTTCAAACAATATTCTTTAAAACTAATACGCAACCTTATTATGTTTTATTAAGTCCTGACGGAAAACAAATATTAAATAAACCAGTTGGATATACTCCAAACGAAGACGAGTACTTAAATTGGTTGCTAGACGGAAAAGAAAAATCAAAAAACACTTTAAATAATTTATTCAATCAATCTGATTTACTGAAATAACAAAAGATTAACACCTTTTAAAACGAAGAGATACATTGTAATGATGTATCTTTTTTTTTATCTTTATAAGAGATTGTAAACCATGAATATAAAAATTCAACATATCATTTATCTTTCTTTTATAATTATGTTAACCTCATGCGGTTCAATTTCAAAAGATAAAGAATACACAGGTAAAGAAGAACCTGTTGTAATAAAAAATGATAGTGTTGAGTATGAAATAACTATTATAGACCCTGGTTTTAACAATTATTTAGTAACCGTAGCTAGACCACCAGGTTATCATTCGCAGATATTTCTTGAGAACAAAAACCGATATTATGTGTCTATCTGGAACTCACGAGTGAACAATCCATCGAGATTCAATCCTAATATATACGAAAACATTATACTGTATGACCCTCATGTAGATTATGGTTATGATGTAAACTATAAGCTATTCAATTATTTTGAATTCGCTCAACAAAAGTACCGTATGCGATTACAATGGTAAAATCGTACTAAAAACGTATATTTGCACCCGAATTTTAATACTACAAAATGAAGTTTTTACGTAATCTATTAGCCTCTATACTAGGTTTTTTTATAAGTCTGTTTATCCTATTCTGCTTTTTTTTATTGATTGCAGCAATTGCTGGTGGTGAAGAAGAAATAGTAGTTAAGCCTAATTCAGTTTTAGAGTTGGATTTAACTAAACAAATCAAAGATTACGCACCAAAAGATACAAATCCAATTGCACAAGCTTTAGAACTTGATAATGAAAGATTGTCTCTAAACAAAATTTTAAATGCTATTGACAACGCGCAATTAGATAAAAATATTAAAGGAATAAGTATTAAAACTAATTACATAAGTGCCGGAATGGCGCAAACTCAAGCTATCAGAAAAAAATTAGAAGAGTTTAAAGAATCAGGTAAATTTGTGTATGCTTATAATGATATTTATACTCAGAAGAATTATTACCTAAGCTCTGTTGCCGATAGTTTATTTCTGAATCCTGTTGGTCAAATAGAATTCTCTGGTCTTTCAACGGAAATACTATATTACAAAGATTTTGAGGACAAGTATGGCGTAAAAATGGAAGTCATTCGTCATGGAAAGTATAAAAGTGCAGTTGAACCTTATTTAGATAATAAAATGAGCGATGCAAATAGAGAGCAGATTACTTCTTTCTTAACTTCAATTTGGTCTGAATTCACCAACAATATTAGTAAAAGTAGAAATATTTCAGTTGAACAATTAAATACTATTGCTGATAACTCTGAGGGAAGAAATGCTGAGCTGGCACTTAAAAACAACCTTGTTGATGGAATTATCTATAAAGATCAATATCTAAAAAAATTAGAAAACGCCGTAGATTCAAAACCGAATACTATAGATATCGTAGATTATATCAAATCAGGAAAAGGAAGAATTTTCTCTACTGCTAAAGATAAAATTGCGGTAATTTTCGCACAGGGGCAGATAATGTATGGAGAAGGAAATGAAGATGTTATTGGACAAGGAATAATCAACAGAGCAATCAAAAAAGCTGTAAAAGACAAAAATGTAAAGGCTATTGTTTTACGCGTAAATTCACCTGGTGGTAGCGCATTAGCCTCAGAATTAATTTGGAGAGAATTAGAATTAGCCAAAAAAGAAAAACCTGTAGTTGTATCTATGGGAAATTTAGCTGCTTCTGGAGGTTATTACATCGCATGTAATGCTGATCTTATTATAGCAGAACCAACTACTATAACGGGTTCTATTGGAGTTTTCGGTGCTATTCCTAATGCTTATGAGTTCTCTAAAAAAATAGGAATTAACGCTGAACAGGTAGCAACAAACAAAAGTGCAAAGTATAGTTTGTTTGAGCCTATGGACAAGAAGTTTTATGATGTTACGAAAGAAGGAGTGGAACAAATCTACACGACTTTTGTAAATAGAGTAGCTACTGGAAGAAAGATGAGTTATGAAAAAGTTGATGCTATTGCCCAAGGAAGAGTTTGGACTGGTAAAGAAGCACTAGAAAATGGATTAGTTGATGAACTAGGAGGATTGCAAGAAGCAATTGATGCGGCAGTGCAGTTATCAGACATAAAAAGTTATAGAATTCGTAACTATCCTAGTTACAAGAGAGATTTAAAGGAAATGCTTAGCTTTTCTCCTTTTGGAAAAGTCAATAAAGAAGAAATTATTAAAGAAGCTATAGGGGCTGAAAACTATGAGCTCTTTAATCAAATAAATCAAATTAAAAGTATGGAAGGTATACAAGCAAGAATGCCTTATTTGATTAATATTAAGTAAGATAAATTACTAAAATTATATAAAGGAGAGTTGCTTTCAATAGTAATCTCTCCTTTTTTATTTTCAATATTTTAATTAACTCTCTCAGATTTCTTTATAACATCAAATAGAATTTACATTTATTGTAATCGAATAATTAGCAAAAAAAAAACGCTCTAAATATTTTTAGAGCGTCTTCTTATTTATGTTATAAATTTGGAGTTTTTTATAATCCAAAAGATTTTTTAACATTATCTACATAATCTAATTTCTCCCACGTAAACAACTCAACCTCAACTTGCTTAGACTCTCCATTAGGCTGTTCAAAAGTTTTAGAAATCACTTCATTCTTTCTTCCCATATGACCATAAGCAGCTGTTTCACTATACATTGGAGTTCTTAATTTTAATCTCTCTTCAATTGCGTGAGGTCTCATATCGAAAATTTCAGAAACTTTAGCAGCTATCTCTCCATCAGTCATATCAACTTTTGCAGTTCCATAAGTATCTACAAAAATACCCATTGGCTCTACAACTCCAATAGCATACGACACCTGAACTAAAACCTCATCTGCTACTCCTGCTGCAACTAAATTTTTAGCAATATGACGCGTAGCGTAAGCTGCACTTCTGTCTACTTTACTTGGATCTTTTCCTGAGAATGCTCCACCACCGTGTGCTCCTTTACCTCCGTAAGTATCAACAATAATCTTACGACCAGTTAATCCTGTATCTCCGTGAGGTCCTCCAATTACGAATTTTCCAGTTGGATTGATATGATATTTGATATCATCATTAAATAACGCCTGGATTTGAGCTGGTAACTTAGCGATAACACGAGGCATTAAAATCTCTTTAATATCCTTTCTAATTTTAGCTAACATTTCATCATCTCCAGCAAAATCGTCGTGCTGAGTTGAAACAACAATTGCCTCTACTCTTTGTGGCACATTATCATCAGAATACTCGATCGTAACCTGACTTTTTGCATCTGGACGTAAATAATTTATTTCTTTACCTTCTCTTCTTAAGTCGGCTAATTCCTTTAAAATTAGATGAGACAAATCTAAAGCTAAAGGCATAAAGTTTTCAGTTTCATTGGTTGCATAACCAAACATCATTCCCTGATCTCCTGCTCCCTGTTCTTCTTTCTTGGCTCTATCTACTCCTCTATTGATATCATCAGATTGTTCGTGAATTGCTGAAAAAACTCCACAAGAATTTCCATCGAACATATATTCACTTTTTGTATATCCGATTTTGTTAATTACGTTTCTTGCGATTTTTTGAACGTCTAAATAAATATTAGACTTTACCTCACCAGCTAAAACTACTTGACCAGTAGTAACTAAAGTTTCACATGCTACTTTTGAATTAGGATCAAAAGCTAAAAAATTATCTATTAAAGCGTCACTAATTTGATCTGCTACTTTATCTGGATGTCCTTCAGATACACTCTCTGATGTAAAAAAGTATGACATATTCTTATTGTATATTAAATTTAGTAAGTGGAAAGTTGGTCGCAAAAGAAGCCAAACATTTCTGCTTTAGCATTTTTTTACGAGGTTGCAATCATAACCAAATCTTTCCTCTTAAGTTGCCAGCAAATTTACTATTATTATCGAACTATAAAAATAACTAGCCAAACATATTTATAAAATTGATTTGCAGATAAGAAAAACCAATGTTTTTAAGATTGAGAATAGAAAAATAAATTAGTACATTTGTGAGCATTAACGTTTAAAGACAAAAGAATGGCATTAGAAATTACAGATACAACATTCGAAGAGACAGTATTGAAGTCTGATAAGCCTGTATTAGTAGATTTTTGGGCAACTTGGTGTGGACCTTGTAGAATGGTTGGGCCAATCATTGACGAAATCAGTAAAGAATACGAAGGTAAAGCAGTAGTTGGTAAAGTAGATGTAGACGCGAATCAAGAATTTGCTGCTAAATATGGAGTAAGAAACATTCCTACTGTTTTAGTTTTCAAAAACGGAGAGGTTGTTGCGAAACAAGTTGGAGCTGCTCCTAAGAAAGCGTACACTGACAAAATTGACGCTGCATTATAATTAGAAAAAATTATTTTTATAAAAAAGGTTTGACAAATGTCAAACCTTTTTTATTTTCGGTAAATGGCTATTAATCTTTCTGAATTACAATCATCTGAAATTAAAAACTTAGACCTTTTAGCAAAGCAAGTTGTTGAAGGGTTTATTACAGGTATGCATAAAAGTCCATACCACGGATTTTCAGTTGAATTTTCTGAGCACAAACTGTACAACAAAGGTGAAGACACAAAACATATCGATTGGAAGCTGTTTGCTAAAACAGAAAAATTATACACCAAGAAATATGAAGAGGAAACTAATCTTAGATGCCATATCATAATCGATAACTCTTCATCTATGCACTACCCTATTAAAAAAGTGCAAAAGTTGACCGAATTAAACAAAATTGGTTTTTCAGTAGTTGCTGCAGCCAGTTTGATGGAATTATTAAAAAAACAACGTGATGCTGTTGGTTTAAGTATCTACTCTGATTCTTACGAATATTATGCTCCTGAAAAAGGAAGTGACCGTCATAGAAAAATGTTAACTCATCAATTAGAAACTCTTTTAAACAAACCTAAAGAATCCAAATCTACAGACACTTATCAATTTTTACATGAAATAGCTCAAAAAATTCATAGGAGGTCGATGATATTTTTATTTACTGATATGTTTCAGCCATCAAAAGATAATGAGGAATTATTTGACGCACTAAGGCATCTAAAGTATAATAAACACGAAGTTATTTTATTTCATACGTTCGATAAAGAATTAGAATATAATTTTGACTTTGAAAATACACCGAAAAAATTCGTGGATGTCGAATCTGGACAAGAAATAAACTTATACGCTGACACAATTAAAGAATCATATTCTAAAGCTGTTGGCAACTTCTTTGATAATTTAAAAAATAAATGTTTGCAGTATAAAATCAACTATGTCCCAGTAGATATAAGAGAGAACTACAATAAAATACTTAGTACATATTTGGTGAGTAGAAATAATTTTTAATTTTTTTTCTAAAAAAGTTTGCAGAATTAAAAAAGGGTGTTATATTTGCACCCGCAATAACGCAACGGTCTGGTAGTTCAGCTGGTTAGAATACATGCCTGTCACGCATGGGGTCGCGGGTTCGAGTCCCGTCCAGACCGCGAAAAGCTCTCAAAAATTTTGAGAGCTTTTTTTATTGTCTAAATATTGTTTTTCCGACGTATTACATCCTTTACTTTTCATTATTGGTAATTGTTATTGGAAGGCTTTCCTGAGAACCATAAAGCTTAATTTCCTTAATATCCGCCGGCATATTAAATCCATTTTTAATTATTACGTTTTTCACATTCTTAATCACTTCACTTTTTGTTTCTAAAGCGCCTCGTTTATATTCTTTAGTTTTAGTCCAAAAAATCACTTTTAGATTTACAGTACTAACTCCTAATTCATCTACCGTAACAAAACTTTGATGTTCTTCTGTATTAATTACTCCCATTGTTTTAATTACTGCTTCTAGAATAACATTCTTTGCGATATCAATATCATCATCATAATCGATACCTACCAAAAAATCATTTCTATAAAAACCATCTTCTGTGTAATTATAAACTGCTTTTTTTATAATATCACTGTTAGGTATATAAACATCTCTTCCATCAAACGTTTTTAATTTGGTATATCTAAACTCTAAAGCCTTTACTTTACCAAAAATAGTATCGATTTTTACCGTGTCATTAATTCCAAAAGGGCGTTTAAATGATAAAATAACTCCTGAAATAAAATTCTCTCCAATATCTTTAAAAGCAAAACCGATAATTACTGTTGATGCTCCAAGAGCTGTTAACAGTCCTGTAGCAACACCTCCTAACCCTACTACTTTCATAGCAAACATAATTACCATTATTAACAAACCTAACTTTATCGTTCTGCTTAAAAAGTTAACCATTAATGGATCTTCTGTTTTGTTTGAAATAGTTCTTTTAAAGAAATTAGTAATTACTCTGGTTAGCATAAGCCCAGCTGCAATGATTACAATTCCTAAAATGATCTGTGGTACTTGATCTATAAAGTGATTCCAATTTTCGGTAAATGATTTTTTTATTTTTTCTAATGTTGGTTCAAAATCCATGTTTTATTGCGACTAAATGTTTAATTATTTCAATTTAAAAATGAGCAAAAAAAAGACAGTTAAAAACTGTCTTTTGGGTAATTAATCTTTTCGAAAATTACATTTTAAAACTTTCGAAAATAGCATATTCCGTATCTCCTTTAGCTTTATCATAATATTCTAATACAAAATCATTCTTGCTATTAAAATATCCTACACCGTTAAAATCCTTACCTGAAACAATATAAAATCTATTATTTCTTGATTTATACGCTTTAGCGGAATTATAGTTGCTATTATTTGTTTTATATGAAATCAATAAGTTGTTTTTATCTACTTGAAAACTATACTTTTTTCCTTTCAACTTGTAGTATTTCATACGTGTTGTTTTGTCATAAAACGGATCCATATCATTATCAATCATAATTACTTTCTCCACCGATATTGGTGATGCAATCCTATCTTGGTTTAATTGATGCTTCTGCTTTGGATCAAACTTGTTTTTTTGAACTTTTCTTGTGATTACTTTTACTTTTGTACTATAAAGCTCCCCGTCTTCGTTAACCTCAGGGTTTTCCGCTATTTCAGTTGTTTCTACAACATCTGATTTTTGTGCATGGGTAAAACTAATTATACTTATTAAAAAGGTGGTTAAAATTATTTTTTTCATTACTCTAAATTTAAATTACAAGTAAATTTTTTAAGAAGATGCTTACTCTATAACATCTTTAGTCTTTTATACGTTTAGCGATTAACTGTTTTCTTTTCTTAAATATTCTTCTCGATATTGCGCTTTTTGTAACTGTTCCCTTCTTTCTACTGAAGGTTTTTTATATTCTTTTCGTTCTCGGACTTGCTTTAATATCTGAGTTTTGCTAAATTTTCTTCTATATCTTTTTATAGCCCTATCTATATTTTCATCTTCTTTAACTAATATTCTTAACATAATATTTGATTTTTGGGTTCGATACAAAAGTACCATCACATTACAGTAGATCTTGGTTCATTTCGTAGATTCCTTTGCTCATTTCATAATTTACTCTAGTTTAAAGCGGTTTTTAATGAAATATCTTTATTAAAAACCGTTTTTCTCAATAAAAAAATCATTCAACTTATTAAAAGAAGGATTAACAGCACCCATGTTAAAGCAGTTTATTTCAATGTATCATTGAACATATAGTTTTAAGGAAATGAGCAAAGGAATCTACGAAATGAACTAAACTCAAGAAAACTGTATTCTTAATTTTGTTATGAACTTTTAAAACAGAATACAATGAGGAAAGAACATGAAAATTTTAAGTTTATTAAACATGACTTAAAGAAGAAAAACAAAAATTACATATTTCAAAATAACAAGATAACACGTTTAGGTTTTTACATAGTCCTAACTTGTTTGTTTCTTGGAGTTTCAATGATTGTTGCATTTACAATATCTTAAAATTGTGAAATATAAATTATCAAACATAGCGAGTAAAACAACAATAACTCAAGAATTACGACTTAGTTTGAAATACCCAGCTTTATACAAGCCAAGATTAAAAATTGATGGCAACAAAGAACAAACTTTATCAATTGTTACCATAGATAACCCCAACGTAATTATTCCTGGAATCTGGGGGATTTTACCACACAATTATTCCGGAAGTTGGAAAAATTTTCAAAAGCTAAAAACAACACTTCATGTATCTACAGAAGAGTTATTCACAAATGCATTATATCAACAAGCGTTAATTCATCGTAGATGCTTGATTATTGTTACCGGATTTTACATGCATTATTTAAATGATTCAAAGGTTAAAAACTTTTTAGTAGAGAAAAAACCAATCAAACCTTTTTATCTAGCAGGTATTTATAATGTTTTGGCAGATGGTTTTATTACCTGTTCAGTGATTAACACTAAAGCAAATAAAAAGTTAGCATCCAAAAATAATTTGTATGAATACATGCCTTTAGTACTTCCTAAACTTTTGAAAAATCATTGGTTAAGTAAAGAGAGTACTCTTGAAGA
Organism: Tenacibaculum sp. MEBiC06402; assembly: GCF_049239625.1. NCBI lineage: Bacteria > Pseudomonadati > Bacteroidota > Flavobacteriia > Flavobacteriales > Flavobacteriaceae > Tenacibaculum > Tenacibaculum sp. MEBiC06402. The sequence goes on along the minus strand of NZ_JBMKKT010000095.1, from coordinate 235,135 downwards.
TATAAAACAAATTTTATCTAAACCTTATTCGTTTAAATTAGCTGTTAACAAAATAGCTTCAAAATAATGATGATAGTAATTCTTTTATATGTTTTAAGCGCATTATGGGGTATCTATAACGTTTTGCTATACGGATCGAGACCCTCTCGATCTATAGGATGGCTATTAGTTATCATTGGTTTTCCTTTTATTGGAATCTTCCTTTTTATAGTTTTCGGAATCAACCGAAAAGAGTATAAATTTTACAACCTCAATTTCAATGCTAAAAGAAGATTATACGATTTAAACCACAAGAGTCAAGAAATTGAGAGTTTTACTCATAATTTCAATTCTAAAAAACACGATGAAATATCTCAGCTTTTAAGAAAAAGCTCAGGGTTTCCAACCGTAAGAAGCAATAGAATTGAGCTGTTACATAATGGAGAAGTTACATTTGACAAATTATTTGATGCTTTCTCAAAAGCAGAAAAATTTATTCATATTCAATATTATATCATAGAAAATGGTGAATTACTTGATAAACTTTTAAACTTATTCACAGAAAAAATTAAATCAGGTGTTGAAATTAGAATTCTATATGATGCCTTGGGCAGTTATAAATGGAAAAATAAATCTACCAGAAAATTAATCAATTTAGGCGCAAAAGTATTTCCCATCTTACCTTTAAAACTAAACACGATATTATCTACCTTAAACTACAGGAATCATCGTAAAATAGCTGTTATCGATGGAACTATAGCATTTACTGGTGGTGTAAATATTTCAGACAAGTATATCGAATCTAAATCGGAATTAGGAAAGTGGGATGATACGCATTTAAAAATTGAAGGACCTTTAGTAGATCATATTCATAGAGTTTTTACCAAGGATTATTATTTCGCAAGCGGAAAGCAATTATTAGATGACAAATATCTACCTATACAAGAAGAAAAAGGCACTACTAAAGCACAAGTTATTGTTGGTGGACCTGACCTAAATTATCATTCGATTTTACATCAATACACCGCAATGATTCTCAGTGCCGAAAAAAGTATTTTAATTGAAAACCCTTATTTTATTCCAAATCAAACTCTTTTGGAAGCACTAAAAATTGCGGCCTTAAGAGGTGTTAGTATTTCAATAATGGTTCCTGAAAATAACGATAGTAAGATTGCTAAATATAGTATGTATAGTAATTTTGAATCTTTACTAGGGGTTGGAATTCAAATTAGAATTTTAAAAAATCAATTCTCCCATAGTAAACTTATTGTGATTGATGAAGAAATTGCTTCAGTTGGTTCTGGAAATTTCGATTACAGAAGCTTTGAACACAACTATGAAATCAATACTTTGATTTTTGATAACAAATTAGCAAAAGAATTGGCAGGTAGTTTTAACGAAAAAAAAGTTAAATGTAAGATACTTAAACATGAAACCTTTAAAAATCGATCTACACTTCAAAAACTGTTAGAAGGTTGTGCAAAAATTTTAAGCCCATTATTGTAATCTTTCTTTTAAATACTCTTTCGATTTAATGTAAATCTGAGAAACCTGTTTCTTATCGAAACCACTAAACTCTTCCAAAGGAAAACAAACCGTAGCAAAAGTATCGAAAAACTTATACTCTTCCGACGCTAAAGACAAAAGTTTAAAAGAGTGTTCTAAAACTCGTAATGTAGAATTTAATTCTTTATTTTTTTTAGAAGACGGATACACAACATAACTTCCAACTACAGGATATTCTGATTCTTTAAAAGGTGTTAAAGGAAAATTATCTAATACGCCGCCATCAGAATATAATTCACGATTAATTTTTATTGGATTAAATAAACCAGGAATAGCACACGAAGCTAATACCGGTTTTTTTAAATCTCCTTCACTAAAATAATTTGTAACGCCCTTATTTAAATTTGTTGTTGAAATATATAAAGGAAATAAAAGTTCTTCAAAAGTATCCTTAATTCTACCATCTAGAAGCTTAGCATAATTTTCCGAATTAAAAATCCCCGCTTTTGCAAAAGTTATCCATGAATACTGAAATATGTCAGTGATTTTGAAAAATTCGAGCATCTCTTTTACAGAAGCTCCTGAAGCATACATAGCACCAACCAATGAACCCGCACTACATGCAGAAATTGCATTAATTTTAATGTTTCTTTTTTCTAATGCTTCAATTAAAGCGATATGTGCAACACCTTTCATACCTCCTCCACTTAAAACCAAATTTACAGGTACATTATTATCTAGTTTATCCAACTTATGTATTGAACATGTAAAAGCTTCTTTGGTAATCATTATAGCAAAAATTAATATTAAGTTCTACTCAAATTTAACAACAATTTAGTTCTTAAACAGTTTCTCTTAAGAAAATATTCTACTTCAAATTATGATTATTCGATATGAGCAAACATCTCTATTAAATGAATTAATTAAGACTGTATTTCCTATGTAATTTTGAATTGAACATAAAAACAAACAAATCATGAAATATTTAAGGATAGTTCTTACCAGTACAATTTTTCTACTATCATCTCTTCTATATAGTCAAAGTATATCTAAAAATGCTCTTGGTGTTAGAGTTGGTGATAATGATGGATTTGGAGGTGAAATTTCTTACCAGCGTTTCTTAAAAAACAATAATCGTCTAGAATTCGATTTAGGTTTTAGAAACGCTAATAATGTAAATGCTTTTAAATTAGTTGGATTGTACCAATGGGTCTTTGATTTAGAAAATCGTTTTCATTGGTATGTAGGCGCAGGTGCTGGTATAGGTTCTTATGAAACACCTGTAAATAGCGGAGCTTTTGCTTTAGTAGCAGGAAACTTAGGTATTGGGTATAATTTAAAAATACCTTTATTAATCTCCTTAGATATAAGACCAGAACTCGGTTTTAATGATGAGTTTAGCGATGATCTAGACTTAGATATCGCATTAGGTATTAGATATCAATTCTAATACGTTCTTTCATAGATGTTAATCGATGCGCATCTCAAAATGAAATAGTATCGAATAATTTAAAAATGAATAAGATATGCAAACTTACACAACGCAAGTAGCGAACAAATTAAATAGTTTATTAGAAAAAAATTATGATGCTGAAAAAGGATATAAAACAGCAGCCAAAAATTCAAAAAGTCATACGTTAACAAGTTTTTTCGAAAGAAAATCTAATGAACGTGAGCGTTTTGGACAGGTACTAAGAAATGAAATTAAGTCGTTTGGAGAAGTTCCAAATGAAGAAGGTAGTATGAAAGGTACCGCACATAGAACATGGATGAATATCAAAGCCTTTTTGACTCCAGAGAATGATGAGGCAATGCTAGAAGAAGCACTACGAGGAGAACAAGCAACAATTGATGAATACAATGAGGTGATAACATCACAAATCGAACTTCCACAGAGTACCGATAGGATTTTAAAAAATCAAAGAGATGAAATCCTAAAAGATGCTTTAAACATCAAACGTTTAGATGATTTACAAAAACATGTATCATAGTTCCCCCAATTATATCCGTCAAAAAAATTCTTTTTGACAATGAAAAAAAGCTTCCATTAACTTGGAAGCTTTTCTTTGTTTTATAATTAACAAGACCAACACATTTGTTAAATAAATGGCTCACGAAATCGATACCGTAAAAAAATCGAAAAAAAAATTTGGTTAACTGAAATTAATTTTCAAGATTTGTTACCAACAAAATAACAACGAATAAGTTATGCTACAAAACGTATGGCAAGGTTTCTATTTTTACTTTTACTTTTACAGTAAGAGGAGAGACTTTGTGTTATGTGTTTAGGTAGCTAATTAACAATATAAATATAAAGTCTCGATTATATCGAGGCTTTTTTTTTGATCTAAAATGAAGAAAATAGCCATTCAAGGAATAGAAGGAAGCAACCACCATATTGTTGCAACTCAATTTTTCGATAACAACATTTCATTAAAAGAATGTTTGTCGTTTGATGTGCTTGTTGATAGTCTTGTTAATAATGAATCAGACCAGGCAATAATGGCCATTGAAAACACAATTGCAGGTTCTATTATTCCGAATTACGCTTTAATTGACAAGAATAACCTTCACATTTCTGGAGAATATTACCTACCAATTCATCATCATTTAATGGCTTTGCCAAATCAGGACATCTCTGAGATAAAAGAAGTTTGTTCGCACCCAATGGCATTATTACAGTGTAAAGAATTCTTCAAGCAACATAAACACATAAAATTGGTAGAGGATGTTGATACAGCAGAGATTGCAAAACGAATTTCTGAGAAAAAATTATCAGGCGTTGCTGCAATTGCACCTAAAATCGCTGCTGATATTTTCGAGCTTGAAGTGTTAGAAGATGAAATTCAAACGATAAAAAATAATGCTACTCGCTTTGTTATACTTCAAACTTCTCAACCAGAAAACGGAATAGATTCGATAAATAAGGCATCATTAAAATTTGAATTAGATCACAAAAGAGGAAGTTTAGCTACTATTTTAAATGTAATGAGCGATTGCAAATTGAATCTTACCAAAATTCAGTCGTTACCAAAAATCGAAACACCTTGGAAATATGCCTTTTTCGTAGACGTAACTTTTGATGCATATGAAGATTACAAAAAGGCTAAAGCTATTATAGAAATTATGGCTACAGATTTTAAAATATTAGGAGAATACAAAAACGGAAGATCATGATAGAATTTGCAAACCGTTTACAAACCGTTGAAGAATACTACTTCTCAAAAAAGTTAAGAGAAGTTAGAGGATTAGTTGCTGAGGGAAAACCAATCATAAATATGGGAATTGGCAGTCCAGATTTAGCTCCACCAACTGAAGTAATTACAGCAATTACTGAATGTATGACTGAAGCTGGAGCTCATAAATACCAAAGTTACCAAGGAATTCCTGAGTTTAGAGCAGCTGTGAGTTCTTTTTACAAATCGAACTACAATATTTCTCTTGATGCTAATACCGAAATACTTCCTTTAATGGGTAGTAAGGAAGGAATTATGCATATTTCATTAGCCATTTTAAATGAAGGCGACAGTGTTCTAATTCCTAATCCGGGTTACCCAACATACAGTTCAGTTACGAAACTTGTAGGTGCAAATCCAATATATTATGATTTAGTAGAAGAGCACAACTACCAACCAAATTTTGAAGCTTTAGAGCGAGAAGATTTAAGTAAAGTAAAACTAATGTGGATTAATTACCCACATATGCCAACAGGAACAAATGCTTCTGAAAATACGTTCAAAAATATTATTGAGTTTACTAAAAAGCATAACATTGTTGTTGTAAACGACAATCCGTATAGTTTTATATTAACTGACAAACCTACGAGTATTTTGCAAGTTGAAGGAGCTAAAGAGATAGCCTTAGAATTAAACTCTCTGAGTAAATCTTTCAACATGGCAGGTTGGAGAGTTGGAATGTTATCTGGAAAACAGGAGTTCTTAAATGAAATCTTAAAAGTAAAAACTCAGATGGATTCTGGAATGTTTTACGGAATTCAAAAAGGAGCTATTGCCGCTTTACAACTTTCTAAAGAATGGTTTAGAAGCATTAACTCAATTTACGAGACCAGAAGAGCACTAATTCATGAACTTGTAGAAAAATTAGGCCTTACTTGTAAAAAAGATGGTGCTGGAATGTTTGTTTGGACAAAAATTCCGTCTAACCAAAAATCAGAAGATTTTATTGACAACCTGCTTCACAAGTACAATTTATTTGTTGCACCTGGAAGTATTTTCGGAAGTCAAGGTGAAGGATATATACGTTTTTCTTTATGCGTAAAAGAAGAAGATATAAAAACAGCAATTCAAAGGATCGATAATTTAGTGTAGTATGAATGTATTTATAGTTGGTGTAGGTTTAATTGGCGGAAGTTTAGCGCTAGATATTCGAAAAGAATTTGACAATGCTATCATTTATGGAATAGACAGAAATGAAGATCATTTAGCAGAAGCTTTGTCTTTAGAGATCATTGACAAAAAAGCTACAAATGAAGATTTAGCAATAGCTGATATCGTAATTGTATCAATTCCTGTAGATGTTTCATTACATGTTATCCCTGAGGTATTAAATCACATTCCAGACAACTGTCTAGTTTTAGATGTTGGTTCAACAAAAGAATTAGTTTGTGATTCTATAGCTGACCATCCAAAAAGAAGAAATTTCTTAGCAACACATCCTATTGCAGGAACAGAATTTTCAGGTCCGCAAGCAGCGTTAACAGATTTATACCGAGGAAAAACCAATATCATATGCGAAGTGGAAAAAACTGCTTTCAAACTACAAGAAAAAGCTTTAGAAATTTTCTCAAAATTAGGAATGCGTATACGATACATGGATCCTAAATCTCATGATAAACATATTGCTTACGTATCACATTTATCGCACATCAGCTCTTTCATGTTAGGTAAAACGGTTATTGAAAAAGAGAAAAACGAACGTGATATTTTCGATATGGCAGGTAGTGGATTTGCTTCTACTGTGCGTTTAGCAAAAAGTTCACCAGCCATGTGGACACCAATATTTGAACAGAATAAAAATAATGTTATCGAAACCCTAGATGAATACATTCAAAATTTACAAAACTTTAAAACACTATTAGAACAAGATAATTTTTCAGAGATCTACTCTGAAATGGAAAACACCAATCATATTAAACAAATTTTAAACGGAATTCAAGAAGTAAAGCTTCCTTAAAAAGACAAAAAATGGAAAATACCAAAAAATTAAGAACGTGGTTAGATGATTTCAAACTAAGTCATCCATTAGTAATTGCAGGACCTTGTAGTGCAGAAACAGAAGAGCAAGTATTAAAAATTGCTCATGAATTGAAAGATACTGATGCAACAGTATTAAGAGCGGGAATTTGGAAACCAAGAACAAGACCTGGAAATTTTGAAGGTGTTGGTGCACTTGGATTAAAATGGTTACAAAGAGCCAAGAAAGAAACTGGAATGTTAACTTCTACAGAAGTTGCCAATAAAGATCATGTGAAGTTAGCTTTAGAGCACGACATTGATATTTTATGGATTGGAGCAAGAACAACGGTAAGTCCATTTATTGTTCAAGAAATTGCAGATGCTTTAGAAGGAACTGATAAGATTGTTTTAGTTAAAAACCCTGTAAATCCAGATTTAGCTTTATGGTTAGGTGCTATTGAGCGTTTATACTCAGCAAACATCAAAAAGTTAGGTGTTATTCACAGAGGGTTTTCAACGTATGAAAAAACAAGATATAGAAATAACCCAAACTGGCAAATTCCTATTGAATTGCAGAATCGTTTCCCAGACTTACCATTAATCTGTGATCCTTCTCATATCGCTGGACGTAGAGATATTATTTTCGATATTTGTCAGACTGCTTTAGACTTAAACTTTGACGGTTTAATGGTAGAAACTCACTACGATCCTGATAATGCTTGGAGTGATGCGAAACAACAAATTACTCCTGAAACATTAATCCAGATGATGGTGGATTTAAAAATCAGAAAAGAAACGGATACAGAGGCAGATTATAGCAATGCTTTAAATACACTAAGAACTCAAATTGATGTAGTAGATCATCAATTAATTGAAATGTTAGGAAAACGTATGAAAATTTCTGACCAAATTGGTTCTTTAAAGAAAGACAAGAACGTTGCAATTCTTCAAACAAAACGTTGGAACGAAATTCTAGGCAAAATGATTCTAGAAGGAGAAGAAAATAATTTAAGTGAAGAGTTTGTGCTTAGAATATTTAAAGCAATTCACCAGGAAAGTATTAATCATCAGAAAAAAATTATTAATTCATAAAAAAAGGAGAGGCTTAAAAGCCTCTCCTTTTTTTATGAATTATTATAAGAATTATTATTTTTTCTTAGTGTAAGACAACCTTCTTGAAGCCTTTCTCATTAATTTATTTATTAAATCATCCGGACTACTTCCTAAGCTTCCTCTAACTTTTTTATTGTAGTTCCATAACAAAACCCCATCTTTTGCATTATGCACAGACATGTTAACTGTAGCTGCATTAGTTGTTCCCCAGAAACCAATTAATAAACCTAGAGCAACTGAGGCTCCCTCTGACATAGGTTTATTAGTTTTGTAGTCTCCAGATATAATAGCATCAACACCTAAAATTTGAGCTAACTCTTCAGGTGTAAAGTCAATAAGATTCTCTTGTGTAATCCCTTTTTTTCTCAATAAAGCTGTTGTTCTATTCGGGTCTTGAACCTCAATAGTTTTTAATTTTCCTCTTTTCTTTCTCTTTAAAAACCAAGAATACATTGCTGTTTGAATACTTTTACCTTCTGCTAGCTCTAGCTTGTGTAGGTCTTCCGTAGTCATTTTTTCCATTTGTTTTTTTCTCAACTCCACCTGAGCTCTGAAAGGTAAAATGGCTATTTTTTTATGATCCTTGGCTATTTCATCAAAATCAGGATTTTCATACAAACTAGTTTGAGAATAAGCCGAAAAAACAGTAATTGTAAAAACAATAAGAGTAAAAATTTTTTTCATAGAAATTTAAATTTATATTTCGGTAAAAGTAAAAGAAAATTAGTACAACTTGAAAAAAAATGATTAAAATCCATACAATTGATGATGTTATCACTGTACTTCAAGACATTATCGAAACTTCAGTAATAGAAAAAAGCCCATTAGGTTATTTTGCTGCTTTATATCAAAAAGTAACCATTAAAGTAAAAGAAGGAATTCAAGACAACTTTTTTGAAGATGGTCCACGAATGGAAAAGCTAGACATTATTTTTGCTAAAAGATACATTGATGCTTATTACAGCTACAAGGAAAATAAATTGGTTACCGAATCATGGGAAAAAGCTTTTTCATTATCAAAAAATTTCTGGCCAATTGTATTGCAGCACCTGTTAATTGGTATGAACGCACACATTAATTTAGATTTAGGAATTGCTGCTGCTCAAGTTTCACAAGGACAACCTATTGAAAATTTAAAAGGTGATTTTGATAAAATAAACTCGGTTTTATCTTCTTTGATTTTAGATGTTGAAAATGATTTAGCAACTATTTGGCCTTTCCTGAGAAAAATCTTGAAATACACACGCGATGTAGATAATTTTTTAGTTGATTTTAGTATGGAGATTGCGCGAAATGGCGCATGGGATTTTGCAGTTAAACTTGCCAATACACCATCATCAGAATTGAACAATGCAATTAAACAAAGAGATTTAAGTGTAGCAAAAACAGCATCTTTAATTAGTGAACCTGGAATAATTGCAGATATTATTTTCGGCATTATTCGATTAGGAGAAAGAGGAAGTGTTCCAGAGAAAATTAAAGATTTAATGAGTTAATCTTATCAAAGAGATTCAATTTTTATTCTCATCTTTGTTATATGACAGGTACCGTTTATAAATCTACAGGAAGTTGGTATTGGGTAAAAACTGAAAAAGGTGAGTTTTTAAAATGCAGAATTAAAGGAAAATTCCGAATAAAAGGCATCAAGAGTACCAATCCTATTGCAGTTGGGGATCATGTGAAATTTGATATCGATACTAAAAGTGATGAAGAAACTGGAATTATCACCGAAATTTTTGACCGTAAAAATTTCATCGTTCGTAAATCGGTAAATCTTTCCAAACAAACACACATCATTGCATCGAATATCGACCAAGTATTTTTGCTGGTTACAATAGACAACCCACCAACATTCACCACATTTATTGATCGTTTTTTAATAACAGCCGAGGCTTATTCAATAGAGGTTATTCTTGTTTTTAATAAAATCGACACTTACGAAATTGAGCAAAAAGCTGAGATTTTATACCTAAAAGACATTTACGAACCTATTGGATATAAATGCATAGAAGCTTCTGCTACAGATGGAACTAATGTTGATAAAATCAAGGAAATGATGGAAGGAAAAGTGAGTATGTTTTCTGGTCATTCAGGAGTTGGAAAGACAACTTTATTGAACTGTATCGAGCCAACATTAGATTTAAAAACAAAAGAAATATCTGAGCAACATAAGCAGGGTCAGCACACAACTACTTTTGCAGAAATGTTTGATTTAAGTTTTAATGCTCAAATTATTGACACACCGGGAATAAAAGGTTTCGGTGTTGTTGATATGGAAAAAGACGAATTAGGAGATTATTTTCCTGAGTTTTTCGCCTTAAAACAAGATTGTAAATTCAACAATTGTATTCATATTAACGAACCTCATTGTGCCGTGAAGGAAGCATTAGAAAACGAAGAAATTTCTTGGTCCCGATACAAAAGTTATCTGCAAATTATAGAAGGAGAAGAAGAAAACTACAGAACCGATATTTTATCAGGAAAATAAAGTTAAATGAAAGCGGTAATACAAAGAGTTACTAAAGCAAGCGTAACTATTGAAGGTGAAAAAGTAGCATCTATAGATTCTGGTTTGTTAATTTTATTGGGAATTGTAAATGATGATACTCAAGAAGACATAGAATGGTTATCCAAGAAAATTGCAAACCTTAGAATTTTCAATGATGAAAATAATGTGATGAATAAATCACTAATTGATGTTAATGGTGATGCAATAATTGTAAGTCAATTCACGTTACATGCATCGACCAAAAAAGGGAATAGACCAAGTTATATTCAAGCTGCAAAACCTGACATTGCCATTCCTTTATACGAGAAATTTATTACTGATTTTGAGAATGTTACTCAAAAAAAAGCACAAACAGGTCAATTTGGAGCAGATATGAAGGTAGAATTATTAAATGATGGTCCAGTAACTATAATAATCGACACAAAAGACAAAAAATAGTTTTCATAAGTGACAGATATTAAATATATTTGCCATGGAAAATAAATTAAAATTAATCCATAAAAAAATGAAAAAACTAATTTTATCATTAGCAGTTATTGCTATAGCATTAACTTCTTGTAAAAGCGAGAAAAAAGTTGAAACTAAAGAAGAGGTAAAAGTTGAGGAAAAAGTAACTGATCCAGTTAACTCATACAACGTAAACGTAGCAGAATCTACTGTTACTTGGAAAGGAGATAAAAAGATTGGTGATGCTCATAACGGGACAATCAGTTTAGAGAAAGGATTATTCGACGTTGAAAACGGACTTGTAAAAGCTGGTGAATTTGTAATCGATATGAAAACTATTACAAATTTAGATTTAGAAGCTGGTAAGGGTAAAGAAAAATTAGAAGGACACTTAAAGAACCAAGATTTCTTCGATGTTGAAAAATTTCCAACTGCTAAATTTGTGGTTGCAAGCTCAGAAGTTAAAGATGGAAAATTACACATCACCGGTAATTTAACTATTAAAGAAGTTACTAAAAGTATTACAATTCCAACTACACTAACTGAAAACGGAAATGACATTACTTTAAAAAGTGATACTTTTAATGTTGATAGAACTGATTTTGGAGTAGTATACGGATCAGGAAAATTTACTGATAAATTGAAAGATAAGGCTATTAACGATTTAATCGCATTTTCTTTTGATTTAAAAGCAAGAAAATAATTAGAATATTGATTATTTATATAAAAAAAGCGAGCCTATAGGCTCGCTTTTTTTATGAATTCATTTACTTCAAAAAGTTCTTTGAAGTACTTTAGAATTTTCTCTTTTACCTCCTCTAAATCTAACTTTCTACCTAATTCAACTTCTAAAGATGTAACAGTCTTTCCTTTAATTCCACATGGAATAATATGATCGAAGTATCCTAAATCGGCATTTACATTCAAGGCAAAACCATGCATGGTAACCCAACGACTTGTGCGAATTCCCATAGCACAAATTTTTCTAGCAAACGGAGTTCCAACATCCAACCAAACACCAGTTTCACCTTCACTTCTTTCACCTTCCAAACCATACTCAGCAATTACTTTGATAATTACTTCTTCTAAAAAACGAAGATATTTATGAATATCTGTAAAGAAATTTTCTAAATCTAAAATTGGATACCCCACTATTTGTCCTGGTCCGTGATAGGTAATATCTCCTCCTCTATTAATTTTATAAAAAGAAATTCCTTTATTCTCTAGTTGTTTTTCATTTAGTAAAAGATTACCCATATCTCCACTTTTACCAAGTGTATACACATGAGGGTGCTCAACAAATAAAAAATAATTATCCGTTAATAAATCTAACTCTTCCCTTCTATTCTTAATTTTTGTATCAATGATACCTTGAAGTAATTCAGCTTGATAATCCCAAGTTTCCTTGAAATCTTTTTGCAACAGCTCAATTAAATAAATATTTTTATTCATTTCCAGTCATTCAGTTAACCTCCATTAATTACTAAAAAAATCAACAAACCTTCAAATATTATTAGCAAAACCAAAATAAGTACGCTTATTTAAGTTGATTTGATTTTTCAAAACTAATAGAGTTCAAAGTTCGTTGAAAAAAATGGATTTAAAAACTTTCTATTTTAAGAATAAATCATGGAGATAAGAAAAAAGTTAGACAAATCATTATATATACTCTGATTTTAACATTTAAACTACATTTTTTTATGAATAATTCTGTAAATCAAGTATTTTATTAATATTTTTGTCGACCCTTACGAATTTTGTTTTCATAACAATAAATTTTAAAAAACAAATTTAATTAAAATTAATCCCGATGAAAAAAATTACACTGGTATTAGCCCTGTCATGTGTGGTATTCGTAAACGCACAAAGTTTGTGGAAGAAAATAGATTTACAAAACACTTCTTTTAGGAGTGAAAAAACCTTCAGAAAATCCCAACCAACAGAATTCTCTATATTTAGTTTAAATCTAGAAAGTTTTAAGAATCAGCTTACTTCCCAAAGTAAAGGATTCAAAAAGATAATTGAACTTCCTGGACATGACGGAAAAATAAAGGAATTTGTTTTTAAGGAAAATTCAAACTTCACAGAACCTCTTAATCCGAAATATGGTTTTATTAAAACATATACCATTCATGGTGTTAAGGATAAAAATGAATCTGGTAAAGTATCCATTGGAACTGATGGTGTTCATATAGTTTTAAATTCTCCTGAGAGAGGGACTTTTTACGTTGATCCATACACAAAGGACAACAAGAATTACATTGCCTACAACCGCAATAGTTTTGAAAGTAATGATACTGATTTTGTATGTTTTGTAAAAGAAAATGTATCGAGACAAGAAACAAAACTTTCCCAACAAAAAAATGCGAATGACGGCAATTTAAGAACTTATAGACTTGCATTAGCTTGTACAGGTGAGTATTCAACATACCATATAGAAAACCAAGGTATTTCTGGAGGAACTATAACTGAAAAAGAAGCTGCTGTTTTATCAGCAATGAATACTACATTAACTAGAATTAATCAAATTTTTGAAAAAGAACTAGCCGTAAAATTGAATATGGTAATCTCTGGAGGGAGAAATCGTATGTTATTTTTAAATGCAAATACTGATGGTTATTCAGGAGGAGATGATATCGATCTGATGATCAATGAAAATATTACTCGAACAAATGGTTTATTAGGGCCAACCAATTATGATATTGGACATTTATTCCATAAGAGCAGTTCTGTCTCTGGTTTAGCATATGTATCTGCTGTGTGTCAAAGTTTTAAAGCAGGAGGAGTTACTAGTTCGGCTAACCCAATAGGAGATCAATTTGATATTCACATCTCGAGTCATGAATTAGGACATCAATTTGGGGCTAATCATACACAGAATAATGGTTGTAATCGAAATAATGAAACGGGTATTGAGCCTGGGAGTGGTTCCACAATTATGAGTTATGCAGGTATTTGCCCACCTAATGTTCAATCTATTGCTGATGATTATTTTCACGCAGTAAGTATCAACGAAATGTGGACGAATATTCAAGGTACTTTTTGCGGAGTTACTACTGCAACGGGAAATACAGCTCCAATTGCCGATGCAGGACCCGATTATAATGTACCAACAAATACACCACTTATCTTGAATGGAAAGGGTGAAGATGTAGACGTAACAGATAATTTAAGCTACAATTGGGAACAGATAGATAATGGAATCGGGTTTATGCCTCCTACTTCAAACGGTAAAGGTCCCTTGTTTAGATCAATCCCGCCAAGTGCGTCAAGTCAGCGTTTTTTACCTGATTTAGAGAATGTTTTAAGTGGATCCAACTCAAACCTTTGGGAGGTATTACCTTCAGAAGAAAGAGATGTTAATTTTGCTTTTACTGTCAGAGATAATCACCCTGGAGGTGGTTCTAGTGCCAGAGATGACATGAAAATTACTTTTGTAAACTCTATAGGATTCCGACTGACCTCATTTGAAAATGCAATTAATGTTGATGGCGGAACTTTACAAAACATAACTTGGGATGTTGCAACGACAGACCAAACACCTATTAGTTGTCAAAATGTAAGAATTAAATTATCAACAGATGGGGGGTTAACTTTCCCAATTGTGTTAGAAGATAGCACACCTAATGATGGAATCCACGAAGTTTTAATTCCAAATATACCTACAGCCCAAGCAAGAATTAAGATTGAAGGTATAAGCAATATTTTTTACAACATAAATAATTCTAATTTTAGAATTGTAAATAATCCAACAGCATCTGTAGAAAATTTTGAATTCTCTAATTTTAATTTATACCCTAATCCTTCCAATGGTAACTTTAAAATTACTTTTGAAGTTATTAATACGGAAAGTGTAAAAATTAAATTATTTGATCTTCGTGGAAGATTAGTAGGAATTAAAGAATTTAGTAATACATCAAATACGTTTTCTCAAGAGCTTTCATTTAATTATGTTAATGCTGGATTATATTTACTCGAAGTATCAAATGGTAACAAAAAAACTGTAAAAAAAATAATCAAAAAGTAATTTTTTAAATTTTGAACATAAGAAGACGAACCTAGAAGGGTTCGTTTTTTTTAGAAAAATACTCTAAACCAGTAATTTTATTACTACTTTTATATTCCCTTACATAATATTGTTGCTACACAAAGCAATAAGTTTAAACTAATGTTAATTAAAAACAATCCCAATGAAAAGAGTTACACTTGTAGCGTTGATTTTTTGCGCAACAATAACCATGGCTCAAAGTTCATGGAAAAAAATAGATTCCGAGAACTTTGCATTTCGTGGTGAAAAAGTATTTAGAAAAACACAACCAAAAAAATTCTCTGTTTATAATTTAGATTTAGAAAGCTTCAAAAGTGAACTTACCTCCCAATCAAAAGGTATTAGTAAAATAATTTCTTTGCCAGGTTATAATGGTAAATTGAATGATTATACAGTAATTGAGACTTCTAATTTTACTGAACCTATTCATCCAAAATTTGGCTTTATCAAATCATATTCAGTTCAAGGTATTTCTGATAGAAGTGAAAACGGAAAAATTACAGTTGGAAGTGACGGCGTTCATATTACAATTCATTCTGGAAATCATCCTACCGTATATGTAGATCCTTATTCAAAGGATAAAACAACCTATATTAGTTATAACAGAGCTAATATTGAAAAAAACGATGATGATTTCACTTGTTATGTAAAAGAAACTGTAAAGGCTCAAAAAACAGAAATTAATACAGCCCAAAAAACAGCAGATGATGGCTTTTTACGAACTTACAGATTGGCTTTAATTTGTACAGGTGAATATGCACAATACCATATTAACCAACAAGGAGTTGGTGGTGGTACTGAAACAGCTCAAAGAGCAGCAGTCTTATCTGCAATGAACACAACTATGGCTCGTGTAAATGGTTTATTCGAGAGAGATTTATCCGTTAGAATGAATATTATTTTACAAAGTGGAGACAACCCACTTATTTTTTTGGATCCTGACACGGATAACTTAACGAATGATAGCGCTGGTTCTTTACTTACAGAAAGTCAATCTACATGCGATGCCGTAATTGGAAACGCTAATTACGATATTGGGCACGCTTTCAGTACTGGAGCAGGTGGATTAGCTGGTTTGGGTGTAGTTTGTTTTGCTCAGAAGGGGCGCGGTGTTACGGGAACTTCAGATCCAATAGGTGACCCTTATAATGTTGATTATGTCGCTCATGAAATAGGGCATCAATTCGGTGCACCACATACTTTTAATAATTCATGTGATGGTAATAGATCAGCCTCTTCTGCTGTTGAACCTGGAAGTGGTTCTACCATCATGGCTTACGCTGGAATTTGTGAACCTAATGTTCAGAATAATAGTGATGATCATTTTCATTCTGTAAGTATTACTAGTATGTGGAATCATATTCAAGGAACATTCTGTGGTACTACAACCGCTACTGGAAACAATGCTCCTGTTGCTAATGCCGGTGCTGACTTTAGCGTACCTAGAGGCACACCATTAATTTTAAGGGGTAATGCTACCGATGCAGATGGCACAAATAGTCTAACATATAATTGGGAACAAATAGATACTGAAATAGCAACTATGCCTCCTACAAATGGTAATACTGGCGGTCCTCAATTTAGATCCTTTTCTTCTAGTTCATCTCCTGATAGATATTTACCTAAAATAGAAACTGTAGCGGGCGGATCAACCTTTTCCACATGGGAGGTTATTCCTCAAGTTGCCAGGGAAATGAATTTTTCTTTAGTAGTCCGAGATAATAATGCCGGTGGAGGAGCAGCTGATAGAGATGATATGAAAGTTACAGTTACTAGTGCAAATCCTTTTACAGTTTCAAATCCAAGTAATACAAACTGGACTGGAGAAACTTCTCAAACTATTACTTGGGATAGATCAACAACTCATCAAGCACCTATTAATTGTCAGAACGTTCGTATTAAATTATCTACGGATGGAGGACTAACATTTCCTACAACTTTGATAGAAAGCACTCCTAATGACGGTTCACAATCTGTAACAATTCCTAATATTCCTACAACAACAGCCAGAATTATGGTTGAAGCTGCGGATAATATTTTTTATAATATGAACTCCGTTAATTTTAATATTATTGACAATCCAACCGCCTCAGTTGATGATTTTGACTTCAACAACTTTAGTGTTTATCCAAATCCTTCAAATGGAAATTTCAATATTACTTTTGAGGTTATAAATACTGAAAGTGTAGATATCAAATTATTTGATATTAGAGGTAGAATGATTGAGCAAAAAGAATTTAACAATACTCAGAGCACTTTCTCTGAAGAATTGAATTTTGACGGAATAACTACTGGGTTGTACTTATTACAAGTTCAAAACGGAGATAAACGAACTACGAGAAAATTAATTATAAAATAATCTGGAAAATAATTAGATTTTCTATAAAATAAAAACGGCAAGCTTTAGTAATTAGCTCGCCGTTTTTTGATTAATCCCGAAAACTATAAATTATACGTAATATTAAATGTTACAAATCGTGGCTGTACAATATATACAGATGAACTATTGAAAATAACATTAGAATCATCTTGGTTTAATGATTTCGTATTTAATAAGTTCGTAGCTTTAATTTTGTATTCCCATTTACTATCTCCTTTTTGATACGTTAAGTCTGCATCCCAAAAACTATAATCATTTAATGTACGTGATTGATTTCTGAAGTTATTATAAGTATAACTTGTATTAAAAACTAAATCATCTGTAATAAAAGCATCAAAATTGATGAATGGACTGTGAGTTGTAAAGGTATTTATAACTCCACCTTGATCATATTTATTAATACTTACATTATATCCAACATCGAAGTTTGGAAACTCTCTAAAATTCGAGCTAAACCTAGTTCTATAAGCCTGTGTAAATGAATTTGACTCTCTATTTTCATTCTGACCAGTTTGTCCAGAAAAGAAAAGGTTATTCGAAACAGAATACGCCATATTCCCTCCTAAAGTTACTTTAAACTTTCTATAGCTTTTTTGGAAGTTTGCGTTTGCAGAAATTGTTTCGTCTGGGAAAACTGAATTAATAGAACTAGAAACCTGATCTACTCCATTAAAAACCGTAGCTCCTTTTACTGCATCAATCAACTTACTATAATTAACACTAGCAAATACATTAGTGTAATTAAACATATTAAAACTAAAATAGCTTAAGTTTACATTATGAGACAATGAGCTTTCTAACTCTCTATTTCCACTATACAAGCGGTTATAATTGTTAAATACGAATCCCTCAGCGACTCTATTAATATCAGTAAAACTAACTTGCTGACTATAGTTTAATCGTAAACTTTCTGATTTCTTTAAAGCCACTTTAATAGAAGCATCTGGAAGTAACTTTGTAAAACTATTGTCAAAAACGCTTCCTAATTGTGTGTTTATAGCTGCATACTTATGCGCTGTAAACCCTTGATTGAAGGTAAAAATTCCTGTGATAAATTTATAATGTAATCCAGCATAATAATCATCAAAAGTATATTCAACATCATTAATTGCATCAGGATTATTGATATTGTTCTGATCTCCATTATCTAATACTTGGAAAACATCCGAATTGAATTGTTGATTACTTAATGTTGTTCCTAAAGTTACGTTTAAATTACTTTTAGAATTGATTACGTAGAAGTAATCTAACTTAGCATCTAACTTGTTTGTCTTAACTCTTTTATTCTGTGAAACATCAAATAAAGACTGATTTGTTAACCCTAATTGATTGAAAAACGATAATTGTGATAATTGCGCATTGTAAAACGGATCTTCATTCTGCCATAAATGCTGACCTTCAAAAGCGAAAATATTATTATCATTTAACGTATAGTAATAATTCAAATTCTGATTAATAGAATATGGATTCTGACTTGTTAATTGATTAATTGGAACAGATGTAAAAGTTCCATCGATTGTAGTTCGATTAGAAGTTAATAACTGTGTTTCTTTTTGATCTGAAATCTTAGCAAACACATCATAATCAAACTGATTATCAGCATTCGCTTTATAACTTGAACTTAATTTAATTAAACCTAAATCACTCTGTTGATTTGTCATACTTTGAGTAGTTTCTGTCTCAATTGATTGTGGATCATTCATGTTTGGATTCAAGTAATTTCTAACCGTATTTTCCTCTAAATCTGTATCTGAACCAGAATAGATTGCAAATCCACTTAAATCCCAATTTTGCTTTGGTGAATAGCTAAAGTTTAAAGCACCAAAACGAGATTCGATTTCTTTTGCTCTGTTATTCCTTAAGGTTAAGAAACCAATATCTGAGGAAGCGACATTAAAACCTGTTCCTTGTCCTCCACCTCCACGGAAACCTCCAGTGAATTTAAAATAATCACGACGCGTAAAAGGAACTTCACCAATATTATTGAAATCAGTTATCAGATTTAAACTATATTTTGGACTGTAATAGAATAGTTTCGGATGAACGATATATCGAGTATCTTCTCTTGCCATCCCAATTCCTGCAGAAACTTCTCCGAACCAGAAATTCTTTTTCCCTTCTTTTAGCTTTAAATTGATAACGATATTATCTTCATTATCGGTTACACTACTCATTTGACGAACTTCACTATGATTCTTTAATACCTGAACCTTGTCAATTGCGTTTGCAGGAATATTCTTTGTCGCTAATTTAGAATCACCATCAAAGAAATCTTTTCCTTCGACCATTACTTTACTCACTGTTTTTCCTTCAACCTGAATTTCTCCTTCATCATTTACTTCAACACCAGGTAATTTCTTTAAAACATCACCAAGTTTTTTTTCGGTTCCGCTTTTAAAAGAATCTGCATTATAAACAATCGTATCACCTTTTACCGTAACAGGCATTTTAGATACAATTTCAACTTCGTCAAGTGTATCATCGAGCGTTAATACAATATCCTTTATAATGTCTAATTCTTTTGTAGATATTTGAATTTCTCCCGATTTCATACCTACATAACTAGCTTTAATTGTATAGGTTGAATTTTTCTGTAAATTCAATTTATAATTACCAAAAGAATCGGTAAATCCGTAGGAATCAATTTTTTTAGTTTGCTGATTTATAGCAATCATATTGGCCATTTCCAATGCGTTACCACTGTCATCTTTCACTACTCCCGACAGTTTAATTTGGGCACTAGTATGGCTAGCGATCAAAATGATCGCCAAAAGTAATATTTGTTTCATTATTAAAATTTTGGTTATCTAACGTCTAGAATTTCTACCTCTTCTTCCTCTCCACATTTCACGCATCTCTTCCATTTTTTTCTTTACAATTTTATTGTATTCCTCTCTTGTTACTTTGTCTCCTTTAGTCGGCGCTTCAATTTCAATTCGCTCTTTAGGATTTAAGATAACCTGAGTACATAATATAGTAGTTCTACCAGAGTTAATTTCTAAAATAAGTCCAGGTAATCCCCAGTATTCTCCTGGTCCGTTACTTACTGGAATTTGAGGAGTATACCAAGCTGTTACTAAAACTTCTTTTGGCATTTCGATATCCTCAGTTACCTTCTTAACATTGGCAGTATCTTTCTTCTTTTCTTCCTTATTACGATCTCCATCTCTTCCTCTACCACGACCTCTTCTTCTCATGTTTTGCCAATCGAATTCATCGGTTTTTTTAAGCATGGTAGCTTTGTAGCATAAATAGTTTCCTATTTGTTTAGTTTCTCCAGTCATCTCCCATTTTGGCATTTCAGAATTGTCTTCAATTAAAAATTTCTTACCAAAAAACTCGCGCTCTTCTAAAAACTGTTTATCAGTAATACTTTTATATTGCAATTCTGCTGAAAATCCTCCGAATCTAAATCCGCCTCCACGTCCAGGAGCTTCTAACTTTTCTTCTTCCTTATAAATAGAAGCACTTTTGTTAAATTGAAGCACATACTTTTTTTCTAGCATATTCTTCATTCGTTCCATGATTCTTTTCTTCTGTTGCTCGGACATTTCTCGATTGTTCCACTGCTCTAAATCGAAGGTAGTTTTTGATTGATACACTGCTTTACCGTAAAAATCTTTCTGAGAAAAAGCTGTTACTGTAAAGAAAATAAACAAATAGGTTATAATTGATTTCATGTTGATTAGCTTTATTTTGTCGTTAAAGATACTATTCATAATCTAGTGTTAGACTTAAAAAAAAGCTAAAGGTTTAACCACTATCCTTGAATTTCAATACTTATTGATTCTCCTTTGTTTTTTGACTTACGATTGTTCTTGAAGCGCTCCATCATTTCTTCAGTTTTCTCTCTCATAATCTTATCAAATTTTTCCTGAGAAACTTTCTTTCCTTTTTTTGGTTTTTTGATGGTTACTTTATCCGAAGGATTTAATACTAATTCAGAACAAACAATGGTTAATTTACCTTCATGCACTTCTAAAATTAAACCTGGTAATCCCCAAAACATTCCAGGACCATTACTTACTGGTATTTCTGGTGTATACCAAACTTCAGTTGTCACGGTTACTTTCTTTTTCGTTTCTTCTTTGTCTCCATCGGTCATGGTAAAGCTAACTCGTTCTTCTTCTCTTGATCTTGTTGCTTTATAGCAAGTGTATTTACCTATCTTTTTTGTTTCAGCCGTCATTTCCCAGTCAGCAGTTTGTAACTTATCTTCAATTAAAAAAGTTTTACCACTTATTTCAGTTTTGTTTCTATAGGTTTTATTGTTTACATCTTTGTACAAAACATCATTTCCTCCACCATCACCAATCATTACAATACTTACACCTCCTGTTTGCGCTTCAGGCTTTAATTCCTTGTTTTGAGTATAAGTAGATTCTGATTTGTTGAAATTTAACGTAAATGTTTTTTGAGACATTTTTTTCAACTGCTCATGCAGCTTCTTTTGCATTGCTGAATTAGGAGCGTTTTGATCTGTGCTTATTTTAATATCCATATTTCTATGGGTTTTATACGTAGCTTTACCTTGGAAGTTTTGTGCTCCTGTTATTAATGATAACAAAACTAATGCTAGAAATAATTGAACTCTCATTATATATAATTTTAATGTTTATTTTTGGTTTTTAGTGTAATTAGACATAATCTTAATCAACTTGTCTAAATCCTTTACTTTACCTGAAATAATAAAGCTTTGCTTTATATTTAACTTTGAATTTTCATCTTCAGATTTTTTCACTTTACATCCTAAAGTTATCTCTTCGTCTTCATCTTTATCTACGAACGATTTTTTTACCTCTTCCCAGTCAATCTCTTGCAATTCTTCAACGGAATCTACTGTATAAATCAAAGAAGACATCTTAACTTTTGGAGTTGTTTCAACTTCATAATTAGATATGATTTTTATCAAATTATCTAAATTTTTTACCTTCCCTGATATTAAAAAATTGTGCTTAGAATCCGATTTTAAAACTTTCCCATTCTTTTTTACTTTTATACCAAGAGTTATTTCCTCATCTTCATCAGCATCTTCAAAAAACTCTTTAGTATCATCCCAATTAATTTTTTTTACCTCCTCTGATGAATCAACTGTAAAGATTAAAGATGTGGTTTGAATTTTAGTTTTTTTCTTTGATTGAGAATATAAATTTATTGACAAAAGTGCTAGTGCTATAAAGAATAAATTTTTCATGATTTTTTGGTTTTTTAGTTTCACACTACAAATATGATTTCAAAAAATAGCTTTCTAGGTTAACGAGTGTTAACTAGTGTTAACCGATTGAATTTGTATATATATAAAGTGTACTTTTGAAGTATGAAATCAAAAAAATACAATTGGATTCTTTATTTCATCTCGGCAACCATCATCACAACAATTGCCGTGCAATTCTATTGGAATTATAAAAACTACCAAGAGAATAAGCAACGTGTTATGAATGAAATCCAAATAAGCTTAGATAATGCTGTTGAACAATATTTTGCCGACTTATCTAAACGAAGTTATTTTGCCATTGTTACTGATGAAAAAGACACTAATGGTCAGGGTAGAATGAAAAACGTTTGGAAAAACATTTTTTCTAAAATAGATAGTACACATAATAAGTCAAACAAAAAGAATCGAAAAAAAGATTCAACCTCTAAAGTTGATTTTCAAATAACTTCTATTAAAGTCGAAACGGACAATGAAAACGAATTCCTTAAAACAACATCTGTTGTGGATAGTATTATGTGTGATACTATAATTGGCTTTAACTATAAATTCAAGAATAATAATTCAGAAAAAGGGATTACTCAATTTCATAAAGACGGAAAAACAGGTACACATATCGAAGGAAATAAAGTTTCCGATGTTAGAGTTTTTAGAGGAAAAAGAGCAACTGACAGTTTAAAACTAATTAAAGGGTTGCAAACTGTTTTTGTTGCTGTTCAAAACGATACTATTAATCCTGTAAAAATTGACTCCATTTTAAAAAAGGAATTACTTCAGAAAAACATCAATGTTAATTATGGATTCGAATATTTTAAATCTGACACATTACAAGTAGATTTTATTCCTACACCAATTAAACAGTTTGATATTATCGAATCTAAATCTACTTTTTTAGGTCCGGATAAACAATTTAAAATGAAATATTCCAATCCTTCAGCCGAGGCTCTGAAAAGAAGTTCTACTGGAATATTATTATCGTTATTATTGTCATTAGCAGTTATATCGAGTTTATTCTACTTATTAAAGATTATCAATGAGCAAAAAGAATTAGCTGAAATAAAAAACGATTTAATCAGTAATATCACTCACGAGTTTAAAACACCAATTACAACTGTTTCTACAGCTTTAGAAGCAATTAATAATTTCAACGCAATTGAAGATACTGAGAAAACTAAAAAGTATGTTTCTATCTCAGAAAATCAGATCAAAAAATTACACCTAATGGTTGAAAAACTATTAGAAACTGCAACTCTTGACAGCGAAAAACTATTGTTAAAAAAAGAGCAAGTTGAAGTCATTAATTTATTAGAAAAACTTTCAAATAAACATCAACTTTTAACCACCGAAAAAGATATTCAGTTTTCCTCAAATGCCAAGTCATTGTTTCTAAATATCGATGAATTTCATTTTGAAAATGCAGTATCAAATTTGATTGATAACGCAGTTAAATACGGAGGTGATAAAATTGATGTTTTATTAATTTCCGAAAGAGATAATATAACAATTACTGTATCTGATAACGGAAAAGGAATCGATAAAAGTCAACAAGAAAAAATATTTGATAAGTTTTACAGAATTCCTAAAGGAAACACACATGATGTAAAAGGTTTTGGAATTGGCTTGTATTACACTAAAAAAATCATTGAAAAGCATAATGGTTCAATAACCTTACAAGCAACTTCAGGTAAAACAGTTTTTAAAATTAACCTAACCAATGAGTGAAAAGATTAAGTTACTATTAGCGGAAGATGAACCAAGCTTAGGGCAAATCGTTAAAGAAAGTTTAGAAACTAGAAACTTTGAGGTAATTCATGCTTTAAACGGTGAAGAGGCTTACGAATTATACGAAAAAGAACAACCAGAAATTTTGGTATTAGATGTTATGATGCCTAAAAAAGATGGATTCACTTTAGCAAAAGAAATTCGTGAAGAAAATAGTTCGATTCCTATTATTTTCTTAACGGCAAAATCACAAACTAAAGATGTAATTGATGGATTTCAACACGGAGGAAATGACTATTTAAAAAAGCCATTTTCTATGGAAGAACTCATCGTTAGAGTGTACAATTTATTAGATAGATTAAGCTTAAAAAGAAACTTAGAGAAAATTCCAATTGGAGAGTTTACCTTAAATTACGAGAAGCAAAAATTGCACTATAAAGACGATGTAGAACTACTTACACATAGAGAGTGCGAGCTTTTATATTATTTAACCGAAAAGAAAAATGAAGTTTTAGACAGAACTTTTATTTTGAACAAACTTTGGGGAAATGATGATTTCTTTAATGCACGCAGTATGGATGTTTTTATTTCAAAACTTCGTAAGAAATTAAAAAAGGATCCATCCGTTGAAATTATTAACATTCGTGGCTATGGTTATAAATTAACCTGCTAATCTTAAAAATAATTGAAAATTATATGTAATTTTGACTGCCTTAAAACTATGATGTATGCACATAGCAATCGCAGGAAATATTGGAGCTGGTAAAACTACATTAACTAAATTATTAGCTAAACATTACAATTGGGACCCACATTTTGAATCAGTAGATGAAAATCCATATTTAGATGATTTTTACAGTGAAATGGAACGTTGGTCGTTTAACTTACAAGTTTACTTTTTAAATAGTAGATTTCGTCAAATCTTAGAACTTCGTAAATCAGGAAAAGCTATCATTCAAGATAGAACTATTTATGAAGACGCTCATATTTTTGCTCCTAACTTACATGCGATGGGCTTAATGACAAATAGAGATTTTGGAAATTATTCATCTCTGTTTGAACTCATGGAAAACTTAGTTACTCCTCCTGATTTATTAATTTATTTACGTGCAGACATTTCTACGCTTGTTGGTCAAATTCACAAAAGAGGACGTGATTACGAAAGTTCTATTAGTATAGATTATTTAAGTAGATTGAACGAGCGCTACGAAGCTTGGATTAGCACGTACAATAAAGGAAAACTACTAATTATTGAAGTTGACAAACTTGATTTTGTTGACAAACCTGAAGATTTAGGTTATATCATTGACCGAATTGATGCTCAGATAAACGGACTATTTTAAGTCAAAATTGACAATCATAATATTCAAAACTCACTAAGTATTTAGTGAGTTTTTTTGCTTTTATTCATAAAATTAAATTACGAGATTACTCATTATTTTTTCTTTCTAAAGGAGTTTTTTTACATCTACTAAAAAATATTAAGAAGTTACTTTTTACAAAAAATACCTCCACTTTTTATAAATAACAACTACAGTCCCTTTATTTCTAACTCGATTCATTAAATATTTGCATCAAATAAATTAACTCAGATTTTACTAAACCAAGTTTTTTTATTCCAGTGGGGTAACAAAAATCTTCTCTTGTTGATATAACTACAAAGAACCAGATTAAAAGTTAAGAAATGCTGGCACATTTCTTAGATAAACCAGTTTATTGCCAGATAAACGGTAACCAAAGTTTAAATATTTACAGGAAGCTGAAAATGTATTATTTAACCTGAAATCTAAAAAAGAGTAAGCGAAAAACTAAATTTTACTAAAATGAAAAAATCATTTTTTTTACCAAAAGGATTAGAGAAATTTTCAAACAATCAACTTAACGATTTATCTCTTATTAAAGGTGGAGCGATTCCAGCAGATGATGATGTAATTTATTACCCAACAAGTGGTGGCGGTAAAAACTGTCCTTACGGTCAAGTTTGGAGCGACAAATTACAAAGATGTGTTGCTATTGCTGAAAAAGAAGAAGAAAAATTCAGATTCTAACATAATTTAAAATCTATACAAGGGAATTTTTTAATTCCCTTGTTAAATCAATCTTTAACAAAACTCTTTTCAATCATGAATTTTAATTCTTTAGCTTTAAAAATAGCAAGTAGATGTAACTTAAATTGCTCTTATTGTTTCATGTATAACCTTGGTGATACAACATATAAAAAACAACCAAAATTTATGTCTGATGACATAGTAGAACAAGTTATTTCTAAGACAAAAGCATATGTTCAAAAATATAATAAAAAAGATTTTTCTTTTATTTTTCATGGAGGAGAGCCTTTACTTACTTCTAAAGAGTTTTACATCAATTTCGTAAATAAAGTTCAAGAAATACAAAAGGAGCTTCCAAATGTTGCATTCACATTTGACCTACAAACAAATGGAGTTTTACTCAACAAAGAATGGATTTCATTATTTAAAGAGTTAAATATTTCACCAAGTATTAGTGTTGATGGAACAAAAAAAGCTCATGATATGTTTCGTGTAGATCATAAAGGAAATGGCAGTTATGACAAGGTATTTGAAAGTGCTAAGTTATTACGAAAAGAAATGGATTTTGCAGATATTGCTTGCGTTATCAACATAAAAGAAAGTCCACAGGAGATTTACAATAGCTTTAAAAAAATGGATGCTAGTTATGTAAACTTCCTAATTCCTGATTATACACATGATAATTTTCCTTTTGACAAAGATAAAACTGCTATGGCCGATTGGTTAATTGAACTGTTTGATATTTGGATTAGTGATGCAAATCGTTTCAAGATTCCAATTTTCTTAGGACTTTTAAACTCATTAATGCGACTTCAAGAAAATGTAAAAAATGAATCTACCGTTTTAGTTATTGAAACTAACGGTGAAATAGAAGCAATTGATTCTTTGAAAGCTTGTGGCCATGGATTTACTAAAACTGGATTAAATATTAAAAATCACAATTTTGATGATATCCAAAACACTTCATTGGGTAAGTTATATTTTAATGATTTCAACACAAAATTGTCTAGTCAATGTTTACAATGCCCATTAAAAGAAATATGTAAAGGTGGAAGATTAGTGCATCGATTTAACAAAGAAAACGGTTTTAATAATCCATCTGTGTATTGTAATGATTTGATAAATTTAATTGCTCACGTTCAAAAATTCTTTATTTCATGTTACCCTGAACTGCATGAGCAAGAAAATATCGAGCCGATAAATCCAATAGAAATTAAGAATTATTTGAAAACTATATCAAAAAGCGAACACGATTTATTCGTTGAAGAATTAGAAGCTTTCTCTCAAAAAAGACAAGTTGAAAAAATTTATTAGAGTCTTCTTTTGAATTCACTTAACAATATAGAAGTTGCAGTTGCAACGTTTAAACTTTCTGTTTCTTGAATCCTACCGAATCTAGGAATCGTTAGTTGTTCTTGAATTACTGATTTAACCTCGTTTGAAATTCCATTAGCTTCATTCCCCATAATTAAAACAGCTTCTTCCGGCAATTCAGTTTTATACACATTTTGCCCATTCATGTCTGCCGTAAAAGTTGGTAATTCACTTTTTTTCAAAAAATCTACCAAATCTGTATAAACAATATTTACCCGAGTTATTGACCCCATTGTAGATTGAATTACTTTTTGATTATAGCAATCAACGGTATCTGTAGAACATATCAATTGTTCAATTCCGAACCAATCACATAAACGAATAATGGTTCCCAAATTCCCGGGATCATTTATAGAATCTAACGCTAAAATCAGACCCGATTGTTTAATTGGTTTCATTTTTGGAACCTTAAAAATTCCCAAAACTTTATTTGGAGTTTTAAATGAACTTACTTTTTTAAGTTCTGATTCAGTAATCAAAACAACCTTATTCATTTCATTAATGGAAATACAATTTTCCTCAGTAACAAATAATCGTTCAATTTCTAAATCTGATTTTATTAGCTCTTTTACAACTTTAATTCCTTCTGCTATAAATAAGCCGTTTTCTTGACGGTATTTTTTTTGTCTTAAACTATTAATTAGTTTGGTTTGATTTTTGGATAAACTCATTGGCAGTTTTTTAACAGCACTTAACCATAAAATTGGTATTTTTGACGAATCAGTTATTTTTGGAAAAGCATTAAAACTCACTTATAACACAGGTGATTTCTAGTTTTTTTTAGATTTACCGTAGTTAGAAAAGGCCCAAATTAAAAGACTAAAACGAGGCGTAAAGTTAATGAAAAAACTTTCTTTTTATTTTTTATTTCTGCTGCTTTTAAGTTCATGTAACACAATTAAACATGTTCCTGAAAACGAATTATTATTAACTAAAAATGTTATTACAGTTGATAGTATTCAGCAAAATGATGAAAAATTAAATGAGTTATTACTACAACGCAGAAATGCTCGAGTTCTCGGTGCTCTTCCTCTCTCACTTTACTTTTACAATTTAGGAAATCCGAAGGGATCTCAAGATGTAGAAGAATGGAAAGAAAATCATCCTCGTTGGTATAATTTATTTAAAGATGTTTTTTCGGAAAAGCAAAGTATTTCTGTTGCAAATACTTTCATTGGTCTAAATCAGTGGTACCTAAACAATGGACAGGCCCCAGTTATTATCAACGATAAAAAAACGAGGAAAACCGTTCAAAATTTAGAAAATTACTTCTTAACAGAAGGTTACTTTAGAGCAAAAGTATGGTCAAAAAAAGACACTCTCGGAAAGAAGAAAGGTAAGATTTCTTATTTCGTTACCAAAAACAAGCCTTCTTTTCTAGACTCGATAGTAGTAAATATAAGGTCAAAAGTACTTGATTCTATTTATAAAACTCAAAAAAGTAAAAGCTTCCTAAAAACAGGAGATCAGTATAAAAACCAAAGTTTTATCAATGAAGCTAATCGTTTGGTAAAGTTATTTCGTAACAAAGGAGTCTATCATTTTAACGAAAACTATATTGAATTTATTAATGATACGCTTCAAAACTATCAGAAAACTAAAGTTGAGTTAGGTAT
The DNA here is from genome assembly GCF_049239625.1 of Tenacibaculum sp. MEBiC06402. Classification (NCBI taxonomy): domain Bacteria; kingdom Pseudomonadati; phylum Bacteroidota; class Flavobacteriia; order Flavobacteriales; family Flavobacteriaceae; genus Tenacibaculum; species Tenacibaculum sp. MEBiC06402. Next base: position 205,986 of record NZ_JBMKKT010000095.1, on the reverse strand, counting down.
TTTAGATCGTTTGGTTGAACAGGATGGTAATTATGTATCAAAACCATTTAAAGTACAGCGAATCAAAAAAATTAACGTTTACACGGATTACACGTATGCTTTAAGGAATGAATCTTATTTAGATTCTACTTCTTATAAAGGTGTTAATTTTTTCGCACACAAAAAATTAAAATACAATCCTAAATACTTAGGTCAATCCATATTTATAAAGCCTAACCAAATTTACACTGATTCTTTAAGAACATTAACTCAAACACATTTAAGAGGTTTGAGAAACTTTAAAAACACATCGATAAGATATAATCCGTATGATGAAGAATCATTAGAAGCAAATATATTTTTAACTCCAAGAGAAAAGTATACCATTGGAATTGAAACTGAATTATCGAGATCCAATATTAGAAACTTTGATATTTCGGCTAAATTTTCTGTTACCAATAGAAATACATTCAAGGGAGCTGAAATATTTAAATTATCATTTTCTGGAGGATACTTCAATTCTCGAAATGGTCCTGGATGGGAAATCGGTACAAATGCTTCTCTAGAAGTTCCAAGATTTATGGTTCCATTCGGGCTTCATAGATTAGTTCCTAAAAGCATGCAACCTAGAACTACTTTTTCTTCCGGTTTAAATATTCAAAAAAATATTGCTTTAGATAAGCAGAATATTTCAGTTGGTATTGATTACCGTTGGAATTTTAATGACCGAAAATCTATCCAGCTCGAATTGTTAAACGCACAATATGTACGTAATTTAAATGTAGATAATTATTTCACTATCTACAGCTCTGAATATTCCAAATTAAAAGAAATTGATGATTTAAATCCAAACTTTACATTACCAGAAAACTCACCAGAAAACAATGCTGCTATTGTCCGCTTCATGAATGACATCCTTGGAGATGTAAGTTTTCAAGCCTCTAATCCACAAGAATTCCAAGACAATAAAAACATTTTAAATCGATATGATATTATTACTTCCGATTTCTTAATTCCAGAAATTGCCTACGCTTTTACATATAACAATCAGGTAAACATTAAAGACAATGATTTTTCTTATTTCAGGGTTAGAATAGCAAACTCTGGAAATGTTATGGGATTATTATCAAACCAAACTAATCAAAACGATCAAAAAACAGTTTTTAAGATTCCCGTAGCGCAATATTTTAAAACTGATATCGAGTATAAAAAGTTTTGGGATTTAGGACAAAATAATGTGATTGCACATAGAACTATGCTAGGAGCTATTATTACTTACAATAATTCGGCAATTCCTTTTTCTAGAAGCTACTTTGCTGGAGGTTCTAATGATATCAGAGCTTGGAGGACTTATGATTTAGGTCCGGGAAGAAGATTACCAGGTTTAGAGTATAATATTGGTAGTTTAAAATTTCTAACTTCCTTTGAGTACAGATTCGACATCGCAGGGAACTTAAAAAGTGCCATATTCATGGATGCAGGAAATATCTGGGATATTACTAACTCTTCTTTAGTTGATGAAGAATCTCGTTTTTCAGGGCTAAAATCTCTTACAGACATGGCTGTTGGAACAGGTTTCGGTATTCGTTATGATTTTAAATTTTTAGTTGCGCGACTCGATTTAGGCTTTAAAGTTAGAGAACCGTATTTAACCGATAAAAGATGGTTCCAAAACTTTGGTTTTTCAAATGCAGTGTATAATATCGGTATAAACTATCCATTCTAGCAAGAAAACTTAACTATAACGTAATCGTAATCTCTTTTTCTTTTTCTTCGTTAAATCGAAAAATTATGTAGTTTTGTTTCTATTCATGACACAAACCTAAAACTGAAAAAATGATAAAACCTGGAGTTGCAACTGGACGTGAAGTTCAAGAGATTTTCAAATTAGCAAAAGAAAAAGCATTCGCACTACCTGCAGTAAATGTTGTAGGTTCAAATTCTATAAACGCTGTTTTAGAAACTGCAAAAGAAGTAAATGCACCTGTTATTATTCAATTTTCAAATGGAGGAGCACAATTCAATGCAGGAAAAGGATTATCAAACGAAGATCAAAAAGCTGCAATTGCTGGTGCAGTAGCTGGTGCAAAGCATATTCACCTAATGGCTGAAGCTTACGGGGTTCCTGTAATTTTACATACAGACCATGCCGCTAAAAAGTTATTACCATGGATTGATGGTTTATTAGATGCTAGTGAAAAACACTTCGCTGAAACTGGTAAACCTTTATATAGTTCTCATATGATTGATTTATCGGAAGAACCTATTGAAGAGAACATTGAAATTTGTAAAGAATACTTAGCTAGAATGAGCAAAATGGGTATGACTTTAGAAATTGAGTTAGGAATTACAGGAGGTGAAGAAGATGGTGTAGATAATACTGATGTTGATACTTCTAAATTATATACACAACCTGAAGAAGTTGCTTATGCATATGAAGAGTTAATGAAAGTTAGTGACCAATTTACTGTGGCTGCAGCTTTCGGAAATGTTCATGGTGTTTATAAACCAGGAAATGTAAAATTAACTCCAAAAATCTTAAAGAACTCTCAAGAATATATTTCTGAGAAATACAATGTGCCAAGCAACACTATAGATTTCGTATTCCATGGTGGATCTGGATCAACTGTAGAAGAAATTCGTGAGTCAATTGGTTACGGAGTAATTAAAATGAACATTGATACTGATCTTCAATTTGCATTTAACGAAGGAATCAGAGATTATATGACAGGTAAAATTGAGTATTTAAAAACTCAAATTGGTAATCCTGAAGGAGATGATGTGCCAAATAAAAAATATTACGATCCTCGTAAATGGTTACGTGAAGGTGAAATTACCTTTAAAACTCGTTTAAAAAAGGCGTTTGAAGATCTAAACAACATCGATACATTATAGATATTTAATCACATTTTAGTTTATTTTGGTAATTAACTTTAGTTTTTTACTTATTTTGCGGGCTAAATAACAAACTGACTAAATACTATAATACATCGTAATATGGCTTGGTTTAAACGAAAAGATAAGGGGATACAAACCCCTACAGAAGAGAAGAAAGACACTCCTAAAGGTTTATGGTACAAAACTCCTAGTGGAAAAATTATTGATACTGACGAGTTAAAGAAAAACCTTTATGTAAGTCCAGAAGATGGTTACCACGTAAGAGTAGGAAGTAAAGAATACTTTGAATTATTCTTCGACAATAATGAGTTTACTGAACTTAACGAGAAGTTAACAGCAAAAGATCCTTTAAAATTTGAGGATACTAAAAAATACCCAGAGCGTTTAAAAGCTGCACAAGAAAAAACAGGATTGAAAGATGCTGTAAGAACTGCAGTAGGAAAATCTCAAGGTAAAGATTTAGTAATTGCTTCTATGGATTTCGCTTTCATCGGAGGTTCGATGGGAAGTGTTGTTGGAGAGAAAATAGCAAGAGCTATTGATTACTCTATTCAAAATAACATTCCATTCTTAATGATTTCAAAATCTGGTGGAGCACGTATGATGGAAGCTTCTTTATCATTAATGCAATTAGTAAAAACTTCTGCAAAGTTAGCTCAATTAGCAGATGCAAAGATTCCTTATGTTTCTTTATGTACAGATCCAACTACTGGAGGAACAACAGCTTCTTTCGCTATGTTAGGAGACATTAACATTGCTGAACCAAATGCTTTAATTGCGTTTGCTGGACCTAGAGTTGTTAAAGATACTACAGGAAAAGAATTACCAGAAGGATTCCAAAGATCTGAGTTTGTATTAGAACACGGTTTCTTAGACGGAATTTATGAAAGGAAAGACTTAAAAAAACAGGTAAACTTGTATTTAGATTTAATTCAAAATCAACCTGTAAGAGCATAAAACAAAAAACCAGCCCAAAAGGCTGGTTTTTTTCAACTGAAAAACTACTATCACTACCTATTTATTTCTTAACGAAATCTCTATGCTTTCTCCTGCAGCATTTGTTAAGGTAGCTTTATTATCGCATGATCCATCCCCAAAATCAAGTGTGTAAACATTTCCATTTTTTGATATCTCTGTAACTCCGCTTACAATGTACTTACAAGCATATTCTCTTCGTAAGCTTTCTATGATATTTCCTGTGAACTCAACACCATTTTTATTTACAAACTTCCAATTACCTGAAATCGAATAAACATCATCCCCTCTTAATAAAGTATCATCACCCTCTATCTTCTCGCGAATTCTAGTTCCTTCTAATGTTACAACTTCACCTGAAGATAAAGTCAAACTTAAATCAACTGTATGAGTAGCTTCTTTATTCCCATTTCCGTTTTCCTTAACCTTCACCACAGATTTAGAACCTTCTAACTGATTACCATCAATAGAGAAGTCTTCAAAAGTTACCGATTTAGAATACCCCGAATCTGTTTTTTCGTACACAATAATAATTTTTCCAGTAAAGACTCTTCCTCTTTTACCAACACAACCGTCGCCAAAATCAAGAGTAATAGTTATTGTATTTTCATTTGGATTTTGTTCTACAGATCGAATTACACAATCAGCAACACTACTTTTACTTTGGTCAATACCTTTGCCCAACAAATTAAAATCGTTATCATCATCTTCTAGAACATTATCAATATCAGCGGTAATATCATCTGCTAATACAACAGCTTCCACATCATCTGTAGTTAAATCTGTTTCTGTCGTTTCTATCCCATCGTTTTCAGAACAAGATGCAAAAACTACCATTCCAATAATTGCTAATAATCGTAAATTAAAAACCTTAAGTATCATAATTAATAAGTATTAAAAGTTAATATGGTTCTATGACTTTATGTTTCTTAAAAGGTTTAATTTCAATAAAAAAAAGATTGGTTATTTTAACTTTAAACGTAGTTTAATCTTTAGAAAAATAATTGTACATTTGCAACTTCAATGAAATTCATTGGTACATTAAAATTATTTAAACAATATTGGTATGTATTTAACTAAAGAAGTAAAGCAAGACATTTTTGCAAAGCACGGTAAAGGCGCACAAGACACAGGTTCTGCGGAAGGACAAATCGCGTTATTTACTCACAGAATTAACCACTTAACTGAGCATTTAAAGAAAAACCGTAAGGATTTTAACACAGAGCGCTCGTTAGTGAAGATGGTAGGTAAGCGTAGAAGCTTACTAGACTACCTTAAGAAGAAGGATATCAATAGATATCGTGCAATCATTAAAGAATTAGGAATTAGAAAATAATACCTAAATAAAAAGAGGCTGGAATTTTCAGCCTCTTTTTTATTATCTTTAGCAAAAGTTGTAATTTACTTCAACTTCCATTGAAACAACAACACACACAACACAACACACAACCTAAAAAATTAATTTTTTATTAGAAAACATTTTATGATTCCAAAAGTATTTAGCCAAGTTATTGAACTTGGAGACGGAAGAACTATTACATTAGAAACAGGAAAATTAGCAAAACAAGCAGATGGTTCTGTTGTTGTTAGAATGGGAGACACAATGTTATTGGCAACTGTTGTATCTGCAAGAACTGCAAATCCAGGTATTGACTTTTTACCTTTAACTGTAGATTATAGAGAAAAATTTGCCGCTTCAGGTAGGTACCCTGGAGGTTTTATGAAGCGAGAAGCAAGACCTAGTAATGACGAAATTTTAACAATGCGTTTAGTGGATCGTGTTTTACGTCCATTATTCCCAAAAGATTATCACGCTGAAACTCAGGTAATGATTCAGTTAATGTCTCACGACCCAGAGGTAATGCCTGATGCTTTAGCTGGTTTAGCTGCATCTGCTGCTATTCAGTTATCAGATATTCCTTTTGAAACTCCAATTTCTGAAGTTCGTGTAGCCAGAGTTAATGGTGAATTTATAATTAATCCTAGTTTTGACCAATTAAAAGAAGCTGATATCGACATGATGATTGGTGCATCTGCTGATTCGGTTGCCATGGTAGAAGGAGAAATGGATGAAGTTTCAGAAGAAGAAATGGCAGAAGCAATTAAGTTTGCCCACGAAGCTATTAAAATTCAATGTGAGGCTCAAACAAAACTTGCAGAAGCTGTCGGTAAGAAAGAGACTAGAGAATATGAAGGTGAGGAAGTAGACGAAGAATTAGAAGCTAAAATTAAAGAAGCAGCCTACCAAAAATGTTATGATATTGCAAAAAAGGGTACTTCTAAACAAGAAAGAGGGTTAGCTTTTTCTGAAGTTAAAGAAGAAGTTTTAGCAATGTTTACAGAAGAGGAACTAGAAGAAAAAGGAGATTTAGTTTCTAAATATTTTAGTAAAGCTCACAAAACAGCAGTTAGAGATTTAACTTTAGAAGAAGGTTTACGTTTAGATGGACGTAAAACAACTGATATTAGACCAATTTGGTGTGAGGTAGACTATCTACCTAGAACTCATGGGTCATCAATATTTACAAGAGGAGAAACTCAGGCATTAGCTACGGTTACTTTAGGTACTTCTAGAGATGCTAACATGATTGACTCTCCTACTGTTCAAGACGAAGAGCGTTTTTATTTACACTATAATTTCCCTCCATTCTCAACTGGAGAAGCTAGACCTTTAAGAGGTACTTCTCGTCGTGAAATTGGACATGGAAACTTAGCACAACGTGCTTTAAAAGGGATGGTTCCTGAAGATTGTCCTTACACAGTTCGTGTAGTATCTGAGGTATTAGAAAGTAACGGTTCGTCTTCTATGGCAACTGTATGTTCTGGTACTATGGCATTAATGGATGCTGGTGTTCAATTAAAGAAACCAGTTTCAGGTATCGCAATGGGATTAATTTCTGATGGTGATCGTTATGCTGTATTATCTGATATTTTAGGTGATGAAGATCATTTAGGAGATATGGACTTTAAAGTTACTGGTACTGCTGATGGAATTACTGCTTGCCAGATGGATATTAAAATCAAAGGACTTTCTTATGAGATTTTAGTAAAAGCTTTGAAACAAGCTCGTGATGGTCGTTTACACATCTTAGAAAAATTAACAGACACAATCGCAACTCCAAATACTGAAGTTAAAGCTCACGCACCTAAAATGGTTACTGTACGTATCCCTGGAGATTATATCGGAGCTGTTATTGGACCTGGTGGAAAACATATTCAAGAGTTACAGAAAGAAACTGAAACTACAATCGTAATTAACGAAGACGAAGTTACTGAAGAAGGAATCGTTGAAATCTTAGGTACTAGTCAAGAAGGAATAGATAAAGTATTAGCGAGAATAGATTCTATTACTTTTAAACCAGAAAAAGGAAGTATTTACGAAACGAAAGTTGTAAAGATACTAGATTTTGGTGCAGTAGTTGAGTATACTGATGCTCCAGGAAACGAGGTCTTATTACATATTTCTGAATTAGCTTGGGAACGCACTAATAATGTTACTGATGTGGTAAATATTGGTGATATCATTGATGTAAAATACTTCGGTGTTGATCCTAAGACACGTAAGGAAAAAGTTTCTAGAAAAGCTTTATTACCTAGACCTCCTAGACAAGATAAAAAACCTAGAGAGGATAAAAAGCCAAGAGAAGATAAAAAAGAGGTTTAGTCTCTACAAATATTAGAATATTAAAAAATCGTCAAGTAAAATTGACGATTTTTTTATTTTATACGCAACCTTTTTTATAATTAAAGACTAAAGAATAGGACAAGCATTTTTTCGTCTCAATCTGTTTACTAAAACAAATGTTAATCATTCATAAAAAAACAGAAAACGATATTGTTCTGTTTTAAATTGTGGTGAAATTGTAATTATAAAAATTGAAGCTAGAGAAACTAATTAAATCATGTGTTAAAGGTGATATGAATGCACAAAGCATTATCTATAACAGATACAAAGATTCTCTGTTTTCTCTTTCTCTTAAATACTGCACTACTAAAGAAGAAGCTAAAGATAACTTACAAGATACTTTTCTCGATATTTTCTTAAATATCAAAAAATACAAACACAAAGGATCATTTGAAGGATGGATGAAAAGAATAGCTATTAACAAAGCTATCGATCGTTACAAAAAAAACATAAAAACTAATCCAATAGATAACTTCAATGTAGAGTCTGAAGAAATTTTAATTGACAATATTGATGAAGTTCCGTTAAATGTAATTTTATCATTTGTTCAAAATCTTCCAAATCAATACCGATTAGTATTTAACTTATATGAACTTGACAATTACTCTCATAAAGAAATAGCTAAGCTATTATCTATTTCTATAGGAACTTCTAAATCTAACTTATTTAGAGCCAAGAAGATTTTAAAAGATAACATTGAACAATACCAAAGAAGGAATTAATATGAAGCATAAAAATGACATAGGAAAGGTATTGAAAAACAGATTAGGAGAGCTTAATGAATCACCTGATATTGACATTTGGAATACTCTTGAATCAGAGTTAAGAATTCATAAAAGGAATAGAATAATTAAAAGAATTGCTTTCATTCTAGTCTTTCTGATTAGCTTATATATTCTTTACGTTGTGATTGATAAAAACAAAGAAATACCATTAGGCAACCCAATAGAAAATACTGTATACAATCATAATACGTCTATTATAAAACAGAATTCTACAGAAACTTATAATGAACATCAGTTAGTTCTTGAAAATCAAAAAATAACGAATGAGACTAATTTAAAACTAGAATCTTTAAATGACAAGATTGACAATAATAGAAATAACAATAAAACAATCAATAGTACTCAAAAGAAAGAATTCAAAAATATATCTAAGAAAATTTCGAGTCCCAAAAATAATCATGACTCCATTCAAAAAAAACTCCTTAAAAATACTCTAACAAAGAAACTAGAAAGGAAGGATTCTTTAACTAAAAAGCTCACAACAATTAGAAAACATAATGCTATAAATAGTTCTGAGAATTTTAGAGTTCATGATTATAATCAACAAATTACCTTAAAGGAATTCGATAATCGCAGTTCTGAATCAGGCAAATACTTCAATGAAACCAAAGAAGAAATCACAAGGTCCAAATCAGAAGTAAATCCTTCAGAAAAACACCATGAATATTTGAAATTAAAAAGTAACGGTTACTATCAATTTCAACTTTCAACGATTCTGAATGATTCTTTAATCTTAAAAACCATCTCTAAAGATTCAATTAAAAGGACTTCAAGTCGCTGGAGTATATCTGTAAATGGCGGTATAAATCAAATTAACACTAATTTAAAGGAGAACATTATTCACAATAACCTTATTGATACTAAAAATAATTCTACATCGGAATCGTATGGAATTCGTTTAAACTATCAATTAAACGATAAATTTTCCTTGCGTTTGGGTTTACAAAAACTATCATTCAGATTTAACACTTCTAATATAGCAAACACTAACCCAAACATACGTATTGACTCAATTGTAAACACGAATAATGTTACACCATTAATATCAACTGGCGATTTAATAACTAAATTAAATAACTCCTCTTCTTTTGAGCTTAACGAGATGAGCAATTACCTCGAATTTCCTCTTGAAATTAAATATAAACTTCCGAAAGTTGAAAATCTTAGCTTAATAGCAGGTGCGAGTTATTTACACCTTTTAAATAGTGATGTTTATGTTAACTCAAATAATGGAAATCAGTTTAAACTGGCTAAATCCTTAGATACACGTACAAGTGCCTATTCATTAAACTTTGGTATAGGATACGATATTCGACTTAGTAAAAACTTTTATCTCAACTTAGAAGGGTTTTACAAACAATACTTAGGGCTTTATGATTCTAATGGAACAAATTTTAGCACACACAACTTAAACTTTCAAGCCGGATTTACATTTAAGTTCTAATCTTAAAACTCATTATTAGAGACAACTTTATTCTTAAATAATCTTAAAAACTGTTAATCTATATTTCTTTACGCAACCCTTTCATTTTTTTTAGACTTCTATATAGAAGGAAAATTGAAAGTCTTTCTTATTTAATATTAATCATAAAAAATCTAACATGAAAAACGTTGCATCATTCTCTATCATCTCTATTACATTTATACTTTTTAATTGTCAAGATCCTTATAATTTAGATTTACCTACAGCTCCTAAAACATTAACCTTTAATGATTCTATCATTGATATAGACACCATTATTGATATCGATACAATTCCGCCATTAGACACTATTCCTGCCGACACAATATTTCCGCCTGACTCATTAGCTATAAGTTCAACCATAAATCCTAATGATATTTCAAGGGCTTACAAAAACGCAGAATATTTCGAGAAATCTTATAATGAATTAATGGAAATTGCCAGTGTTTCACATGAGGAATTACTTAACTAATAAAACTGTACAACTGAAAACATATTTTCTGAAGTAGCTTATTTTGACGCCAAATAAAAACTTTATATTATAACATTCGTTAGTAAAAAACAGTCTAAAATTAACATTAATAGTATAAGGTTTTGTTTCTTTGCTCTTCTAAATAGCTACTTTGAAAATACAACGTATTACATACTTATCGTTAGGCACAAATCAAGGAGATAAATTTAAAAATCTACAAGATGCAGTTAATCTAATTGCAGAAGAAATTGGCAGTGTTCTAAAGGTTGCTTCGATCTATGAAACCGCTTCTTGGGGTTTTGATAGTGCCAATTTTTACAATACTTGTGTTAAAGTATCTACATATTTGCCTCCAGAAGAACTTATAACAAGATTATTAGAAATCGAAAAAGAACTAGGTCGTATCCGAAAAGAAAACACCACATATTCAGATCGTTTAATCGATTTAGATATTCTTCTTTTTGATGATGAGATTATCTTTTCTAAGAATCTAATTGTACCGCACCCAAGAATGTTGGAACGTAAATTTGCATTAGCTCCGTTGGCAGAAATTGCAAATACATTAATTCATCCTATAGAAAAAAAACAAATTGGAGTTTGCTTGAAAAATTGTTCTGACAATTCAGAAATTTCAAAGGTCAAGGAAAAGATTAATCGTCCGGTTTCAATTGCTGAAAAGTACAATTACATCGCTATTGAAGGAAATATTGGTGCAGGAAAAACTACACTAGCTAAAATGATGTCAGATGAATTTAATGCTAAGATTGTTTTAGAACGCTTTGCTGACAATCCTTTTCTACCAAAATTCTACAAAGATGAAGAGCGTTATGCTTTTCCTCTTGAAATGAGTTTTTTAGCTGATCGTTATCAACAACTTTCAGATGATTTGGCACAATTTGACTTGTTCAAAAACTTTATTGTTTCTGATTACTATATTTTTAAGTCATTGATTTTTGCTCAAGTTACGCTTCAAAATGACGAGTATAAATTATATCGTAAAATGTTCGATTTAATGTATAAGGAAATTGTAAAACCTGATTTGTATGTTTATTTATATCAGAATACAGAAAGACTGCTTCAAAACATCCAAAAACGAGGCAGAGCTTATGAACAAAATATTGAGGCTGCTTATTTAGAAAAGATACACGACGGATACACTAATTTCATCAAAACTCAGCAAGATTTAAATATTCTAGTGATAGATGTATCTGAGCTTGATTTTGTAAACAATAAGGAAGATTATAAAACTATTTTAAACAAGATTAAGAATTACAATTAATTTATTTCTTCTACTAACTTTTCACCGTTCCAAGAATACGTTTTTAATACTTCGATAGAGTCAACCTTATAATCCTCTCCGGGAATTATTTTCGCATAAATTATTTTATCTTTTTTACCGTTCTTATCCATTGGGAAAATATAATCAAAATAAGGCTCGGGACCATCGCAATGATCATTATTAATCATTGGAAGCTTCACCAACTCCTCATCTTTATTTAGAAGGAAGAAGAATTCTTTAGTATAAGAACAACATGCTGAATAATTCAAACTTACATTTACTACAAGGTTTATATTTTTCAACTCACTCGCTTTTTGCATATTAGCATCAGACCCTTCGTAAAATTCCAAATCCCCTAGAGGAAACTTAGCGATCTCCTTTTGTTCTTTACTCATTAAATATAAATATAACGGTTTCGCATTCTCTGGACTTCCCATTACTTTATAATAAGCGCTTTCTTCAATTGCATCTTCTTTGGTTAAATAGTAGCCATATTCACTGCAATTGCTTTGAGATATAAATCCGCTAAACACATATCCTGAAATATTTTCTATAGAGTCTTCAACTTCAACCCATTCTCCTTTTATAGAAATACCATTATCTTTTATAGTCAGATTTTGACCGCTTCTATTTATTAATGAAATTTTGGTTCCAAACTCAAATTTCCCTATCCTATTAGCATTTTTGCTGGGAGCATCTCTAACGATTAACCCGTTCGGAGCATCAACATAATGCACTTCTTGACCAAAAGTATTTGCTACTATAATCAATAATAAAAGAGTTAAATATTTCATGTGTATAAATATTACGTTTATTAAAAGGTTCACAAAAACTAAAAGTGTTACCCTTATGGTACAAAATAGCAAGATAAAATTTTCTTAAAAAAATAAAGTACGGTTTCCCCATACTTTTGGTAAGGAAAAACCGTACTTTATTTTACTTTAATAAGAATTTATTCAACGATTATAGAAAGCTTTGTTTGCACCTCAAAAGGAACATCAGTATCAAAATCTTCGTCCCAATATACGTCTGCAACTCCCTTCCATGAAATTTCTATTGTATCATTTGTAACATCACTGAATTCAAGAGAATTGTTTTTGGTTTCAGTATGACTAAAAACATAAAGCAACCCTATCTCTGGATGTTTATAGCTTACATCATTTGAATCTTTCCAACTTATTACTCGATTCTTTAAATCTGGCCAAGTAGAAACATTTTTGAATATAAAACCTTGATGACGCAAACACGGTTCCCACAACTCTTCATCAATCATTTTATCGACAGTCTCTATTTCAATGTAACAATGTAAATCACCATCCTTAAATTCACCTTGAATGTAGGCTTTAGATATGTCAAAAACTCTATTCTTTAATTTCAGAAATGCCATATATAAGTGTATTCAATTGCTTAAAAACCAATTACAAGTTGTGCTTTTAATATGAATTATGATAGAGAATTTACTTTTTTAGTAACTCTAACTTTTCGGCAAAATAATCGCAAAAATCGCGCATTGTAGCACTCATTTTTTCATCATTCGTGGCACGCTCAAAAGTGTCTGCCATTGATACCAAAGTTTGATGAAAAAACTTTTTCATTTCATCAACAGGCATGTCTTTTGTCCATAAATCCATACGCAAAGTATCTTTTTGTTTATGATCCCACACAGACAACATAATTGCTTTAGAAGCTTCGTTGGTAATTCCACCGTCTTGAGCATTCCAAGAAATTTCTTCTGGAACTCTATTTTCATCTAATCCAACTTTAAATTTTATCTCTGATGTATGTACTATAGCCATTATCTTTTTGGTTTGTATTTTGATTTTTTGAAAATTATATCTTCTTCCGTTTGTAAAAGTTCAGGCAAAGATACGTCATTATTCTCCATATAAGAGCGCACAATTTGCCATCCAATCCACACTCCTATTCTTCCAGGAGATAAATTATCCTCTCCTAAATAAAACTTAGAAAAAGGAGCTGTATCCAAAAATCGTTTATTCAATTTTGAGTCGGTATCATATAATAACTCTTTCTCAATGAAGTACTTCCATATCTCTTCTTCACTCTCTTTAGCCCAGTTAAACTTTGTGTCACTATAACCAATCTTTTCTCTATCCGAAATTCTAGGCAAATACGCATCTAACAAATACATCTTTTTACCTTCATAAATCATTTTATTAATAAAACTACGCTCATTATTTGGAAGCATTTGTTTATTAATTATAGCATTAGCCACGTCTACAATTATATGATTTTTGCGATTGTTTTGCTTTACATATTCAGGAAAATCGATATAAAACTCATGATTATCACCTAAATAACAATCCAGAGAAATTAAAAGTAAACCTCCATCAAATAATACACGATTTTCATAATCGACATTTGTCAACATCGTTATTACAACTGGTTCTTCAAACTTTTTATCATAAAATTTAACATATTGAAATAACTGCTTGAGCTGATTTTCCAAAAAAGATATATCACTATACACTTTCTGAGTTTCAGCAAACAATTCCTGTTCGTCTTTATTCTGAATTTTGTTTACCCAAACTGAATCAATATCATGAGGAAAAAACATTGGGTAAATTTCTTTGGTCTTAGCAAGTGTTTCTGGAGTTGTTTTATAGAAATCAATATCGAAGCGAGCTAATTTTAAATCAACATCAATATCAGAAACATTAATATCTAATTTGTTTTCTTCTTTACAAGAAGTTACAATAAACAGCATTAGTAAAAAGGTCAATAATTTTCGCATTAAATGGCTATATTTACGTTCAATTAATAAACTTCGAATTTACTAAAATCGTATAACATGAATACTCCTAAAGTTGCTGAACACATTATAAATTGGTTAAAAGATTACGCTATAAACGCAAAAGTAAACGGATTTGTAGTTGGTGTTTCAGGAGGAATAGACTCTGCTGTTACTTCTACTTTATGCGCCAAAACTGGTTTACCGACGTTATGTGTTGAAATGCCAATTCATCAAGCTCAAAGTCAAGTTACTCGAGCACAAGATCATATTGCACAACTAAAAAAGCGTTTTTCAAATGTGAGCGATACAAGAGTAAATTTGACATCTACTTTTGAAGACTTTAAAACTGTGGTACCTGAAGTTGAGGCTTCGCCAAAACAAGATTTAGCTTTAGCCAATACAAGAGCACGTTTACGAATGACTACATTGTATTATTTTGCTGGCTTACATGGATTATTAGTTGCTGGAACAGGAAATAAAGTTGAAGATTTTGGTGTAGGTTTTTTTACTAAATACGGTGATGGTGGAGTCGATTTAAGTCCGATTGCTGATTTAGTAAAATCTGAAGTATATGCTTTAGGTAAATATTTAGAAGTTCCTGAAGCTATTCAGAAAGCCCAACCGACTGATGGATTGTTTGGTGATAGTCGAACAGATGAAGATCAAATTGGTGCCTCTTACGACGAATTGGAATGGGCCATGGAAATGCAAGATAAAGGAAAAAAAGCTGACGATTTCGAAGGTCGTGAAAAAGAAGTATATACTATTTATACTCGATTAAACACAATTAACCAGCACAAAATGGTAGCAATACCTGTATGTGAAATTCCTAAAAAACTAAAGTAAATTAGCAGACACCATTAACTGCTTAATTTTTTTATACGCTCGTTTTTTATGACCGTTAGAAATTTGAAATGGTAATTCTATAAATAATAGAATTAGCTTACCTATTTGAAGCAATTTTCTCATAGTTTCGTTAAGTTTTGTTTCTGTTTCTTTTCTTTGGGGATCCTAAATTTACTAAAAAATTATTGTTAGACTAAAATTATTATCTATTTTTTAGCATCGCTCAAAATTTTGATTAAAATTTTACATTTAATTAATCAAAACTTAAAATAAATTCATTTTTCCATAAATAGGACACCAAAGCTACTCAATTATAAAACAATTGAAATGGAGAAAAACCCCCTTTTTGAATTAGGAAAAAAACGCTAAACTACTCTGTTCAACTTTTCGTATAATAATTTTTTTAGCTCAATGTAATTTGTTACCTCTTCAAAATCAAGAGTTTGATTTTCTACTTCTGTTTCTTGAGCCTCTTTAATTATAGTGTTGATTTTTGTTTCAATTAGTACTCTTCTAATATTCAAAATTGCATCAGTTACTAATTTGGGAAGTATTTTTGAAGTTTGGGTTACAAAAACCTCCTTACGCTCCCAATCACTTAATTCATACTTTTCTTCATCCATTAAGATATTGGTTACCAAACTAGAAACTTGACTATTTTCACTTGCAATTAATTTATCAATCGATATTTTCTCATCTTGATTTAATTGATGAATAATTTCATAGTAAACGTCTCTGAAAGTTTCGTGTGTAAATTCAATTTCGTCTTCTTGTAGATTTAAATACAACTCATTAGAAACCGTATTAGTATACTCTTCTTTCTCGATAATTGGACGACCATGTTTATCTTCAGAATGCACCCAATTAATTAGCTCAATTTCCTCATTACCATACATTAAAAGTATTCTAATAATCTCTTTCTCTAATAGCAGCAAACTATTAACTTTTGGTTCAGAGGCTTGTTGTTTTACAGGTTGTAAAGGTGCGGTTGTTGTTGGGTACTGACTTCCCCTATTTTTATCTTTTTGATCTTTATTTATTAACTGAGCAAGCTCACTAAATAAAACACGCTCGGAAATATCCATAATTCGAGCACATTCTTGCACGTAAACTTCGCGTTGAATTCCATCAGGAATTTTAGATATACTAGTAACAATATCTCTAATCAATCCTGCTTTTTTCACAGGATCGTTTTCAGCATCTTTTATTAATAGAGATACTTTAAAATTTATAAAATCTTGTGCCTTCTCGTCAAGATATTTCTTTAGTTCAGCGTCAGAATTTGCTTTCGCAAAACTATCTGGATCTTCGCCTTCAGGAAAAGTAACAACTTTAACGTTCATCCCTTGTTCCAGAATTAAATCAATTCCTCTTAAAGAAGCTCTAATTCCGGCTGCATCACCATCAAAAAGAACTGTTATATTATTTGTTAAGCGATGAATTAAACGTATTTGTTCTGGTGTTAAGGCTGTACCAGAAGAAGCAACAACATTTTCAATTCCAGATTGATGAAACGATATAACATCTGTATAACCTTCAACTAAAAAACAATTGTCTTGCTTGGCTATTTCCTTTTTTGCCTGATAAATACCGTATAAAATTTTACTCTTATGGTAAATATCACTTTCTGGTGAGTTTAAATATTTAGCGGCTTTTTTATCATTAGTTAAAATTCGACCACCAAAACCAAGTATTCTTCCTGACATACTATGTATCGGAAACATTACTCTACCTTTAAATCGGTCGAACATCCTATCTTTCTCTCCTCCTTCTTTTACAATTGTAAGCCCCGTAGATTTCAAATATTTGATATCATATCCTTTATCTAGAGCTGTTTTTGTAAAGTTATCCCATTCATCTTTACAATATCCTAAGTCGAATTTCTCTATGGTATCTTCTCTAAATCCTCTTTCTTTAAAATAAGAAAGACCAATAGCTCTACCTTTTTGAGTATTCATCAAAATGTCGTGAAAGTAATCTTTTGCGAATTTAGAAACCAAAAACATGCTTTCGCGCTCGTTTACTTGTTTCTTTTGCTCTTCACTTTGCTCTGTTTCCTCGATTTCAATATTATACTTTTTTGCGAGCCATTTTATAGCTTCTGGATATGAAAAGTGCTCATGTTCCATTAAAAATGAAATCACATTCCCTCCTTTTCCAGTACTGAAATCTTTCCAAATTTGCTTTACAGGAGACACCATAAAAGAAGGTGTTTTCTCATCTGTAAAGGGACTTAATCCTTTAAAGTTACTTCCTGCTTTTTTTAACTGAACAAACTCACCTATTACCTCCTCTAATCGAGCGGTTTCAAAAACTTGATCTATGGTTTGTTTGGTAATCATACTATAAAGATAAAAAACCTCGCAAATATAATATTTGCGAGGTTTATTCTGTACTATTTTATTGTTTTAAGACGCCGCTTTTAATTTTTGAAGAGCTTTTTTCGTAAGCTTCTCTTCAGCGTAATCTTTTGTTACTTCGAACTCTTTTATATCAGAACCTGGTAACTCAAACATCGCATCAGTTAAAATTGCTTCACATAAAGAACGTAAACCACGTGCTCCTAAGCGATATTCAACAGCCATATCTACTATATATTGTAAAGCATCTTCGGTCAAAGAAAACTCCACATCATCCATGTTAAACAACTTAGTATATTGTTTAATAATCGAGTTCTTTGGTTCTGTTAAAATAGCTCTTAACGTTTTAGCATCTAAGGGGTTCATGTAACTTAATACTGGTAAACGCCCAATTATCTCAGGAATTAAACCAAAAGATTTTAAATCAGCAGGAATAATGTATTGCAATAAGTTTTCCTCATCAATCTTATCTTCATCAATAGAAGCACTATAACCAACAGCTTGCATGTTTAGACGCTTACTGATAATTCTATCTATTCCTGAAAAAGCTCCTCCAGCAACAAATAAAATATCTTTAGTGTTTACTTGAATGAATTTTTGCTCTGGATGCTTTCTACCTCCTTTTGGAGCAACATTAACAACTGCACCTTCTAACAACTTTAATAGAGCCTGCTGCACGCCTTCTCCTGAAACATCTCTTGTAATTGAAGGATTATCACCCTTACGAGCAATTTTATCTATTTCATCAATAAATACAATTCCTCTTTCTGCTTTTTCAACATCATAATCTGCAGCTTGTAACAACCTACTTAAAATGCTCTCTACATCTTCACCGACATAACCTGCTTGGGTTAAAACGGTGGCATCAACGATAGAAAAAGGTACGTTTAACATTCTAGCTATGGTTCTAGCAACAAGTGTCTTTCCAGTTCCTGTCTCTCCTACTAAAACGATATTTGATTTTTCAATCTCGACACCATCAGTTGGGCTTTTGGCTTGCAATAATCTTTTGTAGTGGTTATAGACAGCCACAGACATTGCTTTTTTAGTTTGCTCTTGTCCAACAATGTATTCATCTAAAAAAGTTTTAATTTCTATTGGCTTTTTAAGAATTAAATCATTTGAAAGACTTGTTGTTTTTGCTTCTGCTATTTCCTCTTCTACAATCCCGTGAGCTTGCTCGATACATTTATCACAGATATGAGCATCCATACCTGCTATTAATAAATCTGTTTCCGCTTTTTTACGCCCACAAAACGAACATTCTAAATTTTGATCTTGTGACATTTTATTATTCTATAACTACTTTTATTTCTTACTTCACTTCTATTCAAAAAATTACTTTCTGCTTAGAACTTCATCTATCATTCCATACTCTTTTGCTTCGTCAGCTTTCATCCAATAATCACGATCAGAATCTTCGTGAACCTTTTCATATGGTTGTCCAGAATGCTTAGAAATAATATCATACAATTCTTTCTTAAGCTTTCCTATTTCTTTTACAGTAATCTCCATATCAGAAGCTTGACCTTGCGCTCCCCCTAAAGGTTGATGAATCATTATTCTTGAATGAGGTAATGCTGATCTTTTCCCTTTTTCTCCTGCACACATTAAAACTGCTCCCATTGAAGCTGCCATACCTGTACAAATTGTAGCGACATCTGGCTTAATAAATTGCATTGTATCGTAAATACCTAAACCAGCATAAACTCCACCACCTGGAGAATTTATATAAATAGAAATATCTTTATTAGCATCGACACTTTCTAAAAATAAAAGCTGCGCTTGGATAATATTCGCAACTTGATCATTAATTCCAGTTCCTAAAAAGATAATACGATCCATCATTAATCGAGAGAATACATCAAATATAGCAACGTTAAGCTGACGCTCTTCAATAATATTTGGTGTAAGCCCAACAGGATACATACTACTCATGATTTTATCATAATAAGTACTACTAATACCTTGGTGTTTAGTAGCGTACTTTTCGAATTCTTTTCCGTAATCCATTATTAAGATTTTGTTTTAAAAGTTACAAAGGTTAAAGATACAAAGTTTTTTCTTAGAAGAACGTGAACAGTAGCCTATTACTTAATGTTACTTCTCAAAATCTCGAATAACTATCTCAGAAAAAAATAAAAACCAGTACCGGGGGATACTGGTTCTTTAATACTACTTAATTGGGGATAATAATTCTATTAAAAATTAGGGATTAATTCTTAGGATTATTTTAGGGGGAATTAAAACCCGGTAGTATCACTACGTTATTTACACTGCAATATTAATACAAAATGAAGAATCAGATAAGAAAAAGGAGGTAACAAAAAGTGACAAAACCATTTTTAACAATACAGTCAAGTTTAAAAAACTAATAAACAGCGTTTTAAATGTTTTTAGTTTTACTAGACAGAAATATTAATTGATGTAGTATTGTTGTAGACAAAATTAAACTATGTAAATAAATCTATAAGGTTTGTATATAATTCTCCAGCTCTTGAGTCTTCGGAATTTCCATTTTCTTTCGAATTCTATACCTAACTGCTTTTACAGAATCTGTTGTTGAATTTCTTATGGAAGCGATTTCTTTAATGGATAAATTTAATCTTAATAGTGAGCAAATTTCTCTTTCAGTTTTAGTCAAACTAGGATATTTATTACTGATATTATGCTCAAAATTTTTATTCACTTCAGAAATTTTATCTTGAAGCTTTGAAAGTTTATTTTCAGTAACTATTTGTTGTTGTAATTTAAGGAGTAATCCATTTGCATACCTTTTTACGTTTTTATCCTCGGCAGAATCTTTATCGTCTTTAATTTGTTGAGTTAAACGTTTAATAAACTCCAACCGCATTGAATTATCAGCTATCAAGTTCTTTAACTCCGTCTCAGAAGCCTTAATTTTTTGAGTTAAAATTTCCTTTTTCAATTTTTCTTTCTCAAGTTTATCTTTAGCTCTTTGAGATCTTTCTTTATAATTTCTACTTACTAATAACGCGGTAATTAAACTAAAACAAAAAATTACAATTGATAAAGTGGCATATAAATTAGCCTTTAATTCTTTTCTTTCATTAATTCTTTCAAGTTCTAGTTTTTCTTTTTCTAATTGGTTTCTAAGCTCAATATCTTTTATCACCTTATCCTTTTTCACAATTAATGTTGAATCTGAATAACGTTTGTAATACACGTGATTTACAAAAGCTTCATCGAACATTCCCAAGTCTTTGTAGATACGACTTTTTGATCTGTAAGAACTTGCTATATGCTGCTTAAAACCAAATTCTTTTGCTAACTCTAAACAAGAATCTGCATACTTTAAGGCCTTATCATAATCCTTTAACATGCGATATTCAAAACAAATATTACTGTAACCAGTGGCAATATTATTTTGGTCCTTAAGCTTCTTAAGGAACTCTAAACATTTCAGGTGAATTTCGAGAGCTTTATCATATCTTTTCTGTCTACCATAAAGCATCGCCATATTACTCTGAATTTCATTAAGTTTTATCGTATCATTCAACGATTTAAATATTGTCTGAGCTTTATTATAGGAATATTTTGAAGAATCATATTTTTTCAACACTCGATATACACCTCCTAGCATGTTATATGAACGTCCGATTGTGGTACTGTCATTATTAGCACTTCCTAATTGAATAGATTGGTTAAAAATAGCTATGGCTTTTTCCGGTTTCCTAAGATATCTATACAAAATTCCAATATCCACTAAAACTTCAGCGTACTTATTTTCTTCTTTTCTTTCCTCATAAATCATTTTTGATTCTAAAAGAAGTTTTAAAGATTTGCTATAATCTCCTCGAGTCCTATAAATTCGACCTTTTTGTAAAAGTACATGAGCTTTTTCTAAAGATTCATCATCTATAATTGTATTGAAAGCCTCATCATAGAAGTATTCAGCCTTAATGTCATCTTTATCAATAAAACTATCTCCAGCATCAATTAATGCCTTAACCTTTCTCTCTTTATTGGTAATAAATTCAACCTCGCTTTTTAAACTAACAAAGATACTATCAATCTTTTGAGCATAAGAAACCAGTATTGAATAGATAAAAATAACCCCTAAGAAAATTCCCCTCATAGCCTAAATATAAAAAAAACCAGCAAAAATGCTGGTTTTTTAATATTATAAAATTGGATTTGATTATCCTCCGAAATCGTCAAAACGGATATTTTCATCATCAAGACCAAAATCTTCACCCATTTTTTGAACAGCTTTGTTCATTAATGGTGGACCACAGAAATATAGTTCTAAATCTTCTGGACTTTCATGTTTAGATAAATATTGGTCTATTACAACTTGGTGAATAAAACCAACAAATCCATCTCCTGATTCATCATTAATATCTTTTTTAACTTTCCAGTTATCTTGTTCTAATGGCTCTGATAAGGCTAAATAGAATTTGAAGTTTGGAAAATCTTTTTCTAATGCTCTAAAATAGTGAATGTAGAATAACTCAGCTTTAGAACGACCTCCGTACCAATATGTTACTTTTCTACCGGTTTTTAACGTTCTAAATAAATGATAAATATGTGAACGCATTGGTGCCATACCTGCTCCACCACCTACATATAACATTTCAGCATCAGATTCGTTAATGAAGAATTCTCCATAAGGTCCTGAAATCGTTACTTTATCACCAGGTTTTTGGTTAAAAATATAAGACGATGCTACACCTGGGTTTACATCCATCCATGCATTTTTAGCTCTATCCCATGGTGGAGTAGCGATACGTACATTTAGCATGATTTCTCTTCCTTCAGCTGGATAAGAAGCCATAGAGTAAGCTCTTTCAACTGTATCGTCATTTTTCATGACTAACGGCCATAACCCAAATTTATCCCAATCCGCTTGGAATTTATCTGGCTCTCCTGGATGATCATCTGGGTGAGCAGTGATATCCATATCAGAATACTTAATCTCACACTTAGGAATTTCAATCTGAATATATCCACCTGCTTTGTAGTCCATTTCTTCTGGAATTTCAACTACAAATTCTTTAATAAAAGTTGCTACATTGTAATTTCTTACAACAACAGCTTCCCATTTCTTAATTCCAAAAATCTCTTCTGGAATAGAAATATCCATATCCTGCTTAACTTTTACCTGACAAGCTAAACGAATACCGTGTTGTAACTCTTTACGTGTAAAGTGCGGAGTTTCCGTAGGTAAAGCTTCACCTCCACCAGAATTTACGTGACACTCACACTGTACACATGATCCACCACCACCACAAGCTGATGGTAAAAATATTTTTTCATTACCTAACGTCGATAATAAAGTTCCTCCAGATGGTACTTCAATAGTTTTTTCTCCGTTAATGGTAATTTTTACTGGTCCAGATGGAGCCAATTTTTGCTTTACAAATAATAATAACGACACTAATAACAATGTAATTGTTAAAAATGCAATTACCGTTATTGCAACTGTTCCTCCTGTACTTACTTCTAAAAACATCATTATTCTGTAATTTCTTTAGTGTTAGTTGCTAATTTTTCTACCTCCTCTTTGGTCTCTTCCTTCTTTTCAACCTTAACTTCAGCCTGTGGAGTTTCCTTCTTCTTACTAGCATCATCACCTCCTGTTAACATTCCACCGAAACTCATAAATCCGATAGCCATTAAACCAGTGATAATAAAGGTAATTCCTAATCCTCTTAACGGACCTGGAACTTGAGAGTACCTGATTTTTTCACGAATAGCTGCAATTGCTAAAATTGCTAAGAACCATCCGATTCCTGAACCAACTCCATAAACAAGAGATAAACCTAAAGTTGGAATTTCTCTTGACTGCATAAATAAAGAACCTCCTAAAATCGCACAGTTTACAGCGATTAATGGTAAGAAAATACCTAAAGAGTTATATAATGCTGGTGCAAATTTCTCAACGATAATCTCCACTAATTGTACCATGGTAGCAATTGTTGCGATAAACATAATAAATGATAAGAAACTTAAATCGTAACCTGCATATTCCTCACCTAACCAAGATAAAGCTCCGGGCTGTAATAAGTATTGGTCTAACAACCAGTTCACAGGAACTGTTACAGCCAATACAAAAATAACTGCTGCTCCTAAACCTACTGCTGTTGATACTTTTTTAGATACTGCTAAGTATGAACACATTCCTAAGAACGTAGCAAATACCATGTTATCTATAAATATTGACTTGAAAAATAATTCTATATGTTCCATAATCTTATTTTATTGAAACGCTATGCGTTTAGTCTTCAATTAATGCTTTGTTTCTACTACGCTGAACCCAAATGATAATTCCAACTACGATTAACGCCATTGGAGATAATAACATAAATCCGTTATTCTCATATCCTAAGGCATATAAACCTGTCTTTTCAATTGGATCTCCTAATACTTTAATACCTAATAAAGTACCAGAACCTAACAACTCTCTAAAAAATCCTACAATAATTAAGATTGCAGCATATCCTAAAGCATTCCCAATACCATCTAAGAATGATCTCCATGGTCCATTTCCTAAAGCGAAAGCTTCAAAACGTCCCATAATAATACAGTTGGTAATAATTAATCCGACGAAAACGGATAGCGTTTTACTTAATTCGTAAGCAAAAGCCTTTAATACCAAATCTACAATAATTACTAAAGTAGCAACTACGATTAACTGTACAATAATTCTAATTTTAGATGGAATAATATTTCTCATTAAAGAGATTACCACGTTACCTACTCCTAATACAAATAATACAGAAATAGACATTACTATTGAGGCTTGTAATTCTGCAGTAATTGCTAAAGCAGAACAAATACCTAATACCTGAATCGTAATTGGATTGTTATCCGCTAACGGGTCAGTAATTAACTTTGCGTCTTTCTTTGATAAAAGTCCCATAATTATTTTAAAGTTTTAAAGTAAGGCACGTACAATTTCAACTCTGATTTGATCATAGCCGCTACACCGTCTCCAGTAATTGTAGCTCCTGCAATCGCGTCTACCTCGTTATCAGTTTTATCTTCGTTCTTAGGATCGGCATTAGACTTAGAAACAGCAATTCCTTTGAATTCACCATTATTCATTAAATCTTCTCCTGCAAAATCATCCATAAAGAAACGTTGCTTAATGTTAGCCCCTAAACCTGGTGTTTCTCCTTTATGATCAAAGAAAACACCTTGAACTACCATATTTTTATCCATAGCAACATAACCCCAAATCGCATCCCATAATCCTTTTCCTCTAATAGGAGCAATGTAGAATGTTTGATTATCTTTTTCTCCAACGAATAAAGGTAACTTTCTAGCTTTTCCTTCTTTCGCTAAAGCTTGTTGCTTTTTAACATCAATTAAATATGCTTTATCATCTTCTTTTGGAACGTTATTCTCGATAACAATTTGTTTTGTGATATACTTTCCAAAAATTTCTTCTGCTTTATCTGCAGCTACAAAATTAACGCTTGTTTCATCATTTTCGTTAACTCCCATAGCGTACAAAATATTTTGTTGCTTCTCAACTTTTTCGTTCATAGTAATTAACGGCTTTGTTAATGAAAATATAGAAGCTAATAATGCACCTACAACCACAACCATTCCTACTGCGAATAGTACCGTGTATACATTACTGTCTGTTTTGTTACTCATAATTAGGCAGTTTTAGCTTTTAAACGTTTTAATCTTCTTTTTACATTTCCTTGAACTACGTAGTGATCAATAGTTGGAGCAAAAACATTCATTAATAAGATTGCCAAGAATACTCCTTCTGGATATGCTGGATTGAATACACGAATCATAATAGAAATAAATCCGATTAAGAATCCATAAATCCATTTTCCTTTGTTAGTTTGAGAGGCTGTTACAGGATCTGTAGCCATATAAACAGCTCCAAATGCTAAACCTCCAATAATTAGGTGCTCATACCAATCTGCGCTCATTAAACCGTAAAACTTACTTGTATCAGCAATGATTCCATTTGCAGCAATTGCGTTAAAAATCATTCCCATCGCAGCAGCTCCTAAGAACGTAGAAACAATAATTCTCCAACTTCCAATCTTAGTAAAGATTAAGAAGGCAGCTCCTAATAAAATTAAGAATGCTGAAGTTTCTCCAACTGAACCTGGAATAAATCCAAAGAACTTATCAAACATTGAGTAAGCTACTTCTTGATTTTGAGCATAACTACCTAGAATAGTTTCTCCTGAAATAGCGTCAGCAGAACCTGCTTTTGCTACTGCATCATGAACCCAAACCTTATCTCCTGACATCCAAGTTGGATATGCGAAGAATAAAAATGCACGGATAGTTAATGCAGGATTTAATATGTTCATTCCTGTACCTCCAAAAACTTCTTTACCTATAACAACTCCAAATGCAACAGCTACTGCTAACATCCAAAGTGGTAAATCTATAGGTACAATTAACGGAACTAACATTCCAGTTACTAAATAACCTTCTTCTACTTCGTGTCCTTTAATTACAGCAAAAATAAACTCGATAATTAATCCAACTCCATAAGAAACGATTACTAATGGAAGTACTTTAATAATACCAATCCATAAGTTATTGAAATTCCAGAAATTTGAAGAAAAGAAATTTCCTCCAATTGCTTCAACTTCTCCTGTTGCTAAATGGTGTTGATAACCTGCATTGAACATTCCAAAAATTAAACATGGAATTAATGCCATAATTACCGTATTCATTGTACGCTTTAAATCGTCAGCCGCTTTAATATGCGTTCCACCGTGAGTGGTTTCGTTCGGTAAATATAAAAAGGTATGGATTGCGTTAAACGCAGGAGCCATTTTCGTCCCTTTATATTTCTCTTTTAAATTATGTAAATTTTGTTTTAAGCCCATATCTTATCCTAGTTCTTTCATCATTAAATCTAAACCTTCACGAATAATTTTCTGATGTGGTTGTTTAGATACACAAATAAATTCAGTTAATGCAAAATCTTCTGGAGCAACTTCGTAAGCTCCTAAACCTTCCATTTCATCAAGATCTTTATACATACAAGCTTTTAACAATTGCATCGGATAAATATCTAAAGGAAATACTTCTTCATAAGAACCAGTAACAACGAATGCTCTATGCTCACCGTTTGTATTGGTATTTAAATCATATTTCTTTTTCGGATTTAACCAAGAAAAAGTTAATGCTCTCGAAGTTGATATTTTATTAAACACAGGCTTATTCCATCCGAAGAATTCATAATCATCTCCCTCTGGAATTGCTGTAATTTGATTGTCATAATATCCTAAGAAACCATTTTCATCAACTTGTAAACCAGATAATACATTTCCACTGATAATTCTTGTATTATCATTCGTTATGTTATCTTTTATAACATCAGAAATTTGAGCCCCTGCAACAACTGTTACATACTTTGGCTCGTTAATCTTAGAACCAGTTAAAGCAACTGTTCTAGTGATATTAAATTTACCCGTTAATAATAACTCTCCTATTACAACTAAATCTTGTGGAGAAACTACCCATACAACCTCACCTTTGTTAATTGGATTAACTTGTGCGATTTGAGTACTTACATTACCAACTGGATGTGGACCAGACACAGAATGCAACTCAACTCCTGACATAGATTTTAAAGGAGAATTAGATGAACCAACAGAAACATGAACTTTCCCTTCTGTTAATTTAGTTAAAGCCGTTAATGCAGCTTGTAACTCAGCTTCTTTTCCCTGTAAAACATAATCATAATCAGCAGCTAATGGAGCACTGTTATAACCTGAAACGAAAATTGCTTTCGGAGCTTGGTTAGGATTTGCAACAACATCATAAGGACGTTGTTTGATGAACGGCCAACATCCTGAATTGAATAAGTGATTTTTCACTTCTTCTCCAGACATTGAGTTCACATCTACTTTTCCAAAATCTTTGTACTCTTGTGTTCCGTTAGTTGTTATTTTTATTTCTAAAACTTTTCTACGAGCTCCACGAACGATTTCTGTTACTTTACCACTTACAGGACTTGGAAATAAAATACGCTCGTCACTCTTGTTATAAAAAAGAGCTTCTCCTGCTTTTACCTCAGTACCTTCTTTTGCTAAAATTTTTGGAATTACGCCGTGAAAATCATCAGGCTTTACCGCAAAAACACTACCTAAAGAAAGTTCGGTAGTTACTTTATTTGCTTCGCCAACGAGCTTGATGTCAAGCCCTTTTTTTATACGGATGTCTTTTGACATAGTAACTAATGTATTTGATTTTCTTAAAAAACATGCAAATTTAAAAATTTAAAAAATGACTCGTAATCAATTAACAGTATATCTTGTGCATAATTTTCTATTTATATTGATTCTAAATAATAAGTTGTTATTTGGCTCGCATTTTGATATTTTTGTTTACTATGTTAAAAAAACTAATTTTTACACTATTAATATTCTTGAGCTTACCATCAATAAGCCAGAACATTAAGGCAATTCAACTCTTACCCCTGAACAAACAATCTCCAATTCCAATTGTGCCTTTAGGAAGTGTTCTTGAGCTTTCTTTTGACGATTTAGAGGCAGACAATAAAGATTACCAGTATAAAATTGAACACATGACATACGATTGGAAACCGAGTAATCTTCAAGCCAATCAATACATAAATGGTTTCGAACAAAATTATATCATCGATGTAACCAATTCTTTTAACACGCTACAGAGCTACACACATTACAAAATTCAAATTCCTAATCAGAATACTATTGTTACCGAAAGTGGAAATTATTTGATTTCCGTTTTAAACGATGATGATGAAGTCGTTTTTTCGAGAAGATGTGTGTTTTATGAGAACAAAGTAACTATCGGTGTAAATGTTTTGAGGGGTAGAAATACCTTAACAAATAATTCAGAACAGACGGTGCAATTTATTATCAATCATAAGGGATTACAAATAAATAACCCCGCACAAGAAATAGAAATTCAATTATTTCAAAACAACAACTGGCAAACTTCAATTACTGATTTAGACCCTCTATTCATCAGACCAAGTCAGCTAATTTATAACTACACAAATGGCACAAACTTTTTGGGCGGGAACGAGTTTTTATTCTTCGATAACAAGTATATCAGAAACACCAACGTAAATATTGCCAAAACTACAAGAGAAGATATTTTTCATAATTATTTATATACTGATGTAGAAAGAAGTTTAAAATCGTACACCTATTATCCGGATATTAACGGAAACTTTCTGATTAGAACCTTAGATGCAGAAAATGAAGATACAGAAGCGGATTATGCTATGATGCATTTCTCTTTAGAAGTAAACCAAGCTTTCCAGGATAAAGCAGTTTATGTATACGGTGCTTTCAATAATTTTGAGTTATCGGATGAAAATAAAATGACTTATAACTCTGATGATAACACCTATCAAGCTTCTATTTTATTGAAACAAGGATTTTACAATTACACCTACGTTACTGTTGATGAAAACAACAAAATAGATTTGACTGCGATTAATGGTTCCTTCTTTCAAACAGAGAATGAATACACCGTAATAACCTATTACAAACCCTTTGGTGCATTGTTTTATAGAGTCATTGGTGTAGGCAATGGTTTTTTCGACCAAAACCGCTAAATTCTAAAATGTTGTAACATTCAAGAAAAAAGGTTACTTTTAATACATGTTTCAACAAATAACTAAAGGAATTAAAATTTCAGTAAAAACTGTTTACAACGGCATAATCTACCGAGGTTATGTTCAGCATTATGCTTTTAGTTATTTTATTTCAATAAAAAACAACTCCAAAGATACTGTTCAATTATTAGAAAGGTTTTGGACTATTTATGACTCATTAAATGAAACGGAACATGTTGCTGGAGAAGGCGTTGTTGGTCAAACCCCAATTATTAAACCAAACGAAGAATACAATTACCGATCAAATTGTTTTTTAATATCATCTATCGGGGCAATGGGCGGAAGCTACAAAATGAAAAACATTAAAAACAACCAAGAATTTCTTGTAGAAGTACCTACATTTCAACTAATAACGACACCTACACTTAACTAATGGCTAAAAAGAACAAACTAGCTGTAATTAAAGATTCTAACTGTTTAAATTGTGGATTTCCCTTTGCTGGTCATGAACTATTTTGTCCTAGTTGCGGACAAAAGAATAAGGGAAATAAAATAACCTTTGGAAGTTTTATTAAAGAGGTTTTTGCAGGTTTTTTCTCATGGGACACCAAATTTTGGCGAACTACATTTACCCTAATCACTCAACCTGGTAAAATATCTGCCGACTATATTGAGGGTAAAAGAGAGCGATATGCCAATCCTTTTCGCTTTTACATAACTGCTTCTCTACTATTTTTTCTTTTTTATGGTATTAATGAAACCATTGATAATTTTCAAAATTTAGATAAATCCTTTTCTTCTAAGCCTCAAAATGAAAAAGAAATAAACTTAGATTCTATTAATAACATTATCAATACCGAGTTGAGCAAAAACAAGATTCCGCTTGATTCTACTCAAAAAAAATTAGCACAAAATTTCAATCTAAAAATAAACGATTCCGTCAAATTAAACAAAGAACCTAGAATTAGCTTTGGTGGAGATTCAAGACTGGATCAGTTCATTAAATTTAATAGAAAAAACCCGGATATTGATGCAACTTCCGCACTGGATAGTCTAAAATATGAAAACACTTTTTGGAACCGTTTTTTTTACAATAGAGCTCAATTGGCAAATTCGTTTTTTAACGAAAAAGACAAAAGAAAAGAGTTTGTAAGCAAAATGCTTTCCTACGGATCGATTTCACTCTTTATACTGCTCCCAATTTTCACACTAGCACTTAAGCTTTTTTATATCAGAAGAAAATACACCTATGTTGAACATTTAATTTTCGTTTTTCATACACAGACAGTGTTTTTCTTGTTATTAACGCTCCTAATGATTGTAAACTTTTTTACCAATAATATCGGAAACGAGTTATTTCTGTTATTATTCTTGATTTATCTTTTCATTGCCATGAAAAAGTTTTACAAACAGGGCTACATAAAAACAACCATTAAATTTATCATGATAAATATGGTTTATATGTTTTTAGCAACGATTGGAGTGACATTTGTAGGTTTGCTATCGTTTGCTTTATTCTGATAAGCCAACAAAGTTGTTTGATTGTTCAGTAAATCGTAGTACTGTAACTCTAATGATTCGTTTTGTTTCTTTATAGAAGTAACACTTACTGTTTCAACAAAAGCTCTTTTCATTTTCAGGGAAATTTCTTCTCCATTCGACTCGTCTAAATGAAAATTTAAAACGTCCGATTGTTCAAAATTTCTATTTTTACTTAACCATTTTGAAAACCAATCTTTTCTCAAACTCTTCATTTCTTGTGTATAGAGTGTACTACTTGACCAAATGTAAGGTTGATTATCTAGCTTTCTAAAGTCTTTTCGCTCCCCTGTCCACACCAATTCATATGCCATTAAATCATTTTTCCAATCAACCATAACAACTGTAAAAGGCTCAACACCATTTAATTCTAAATCCTCAATAAAAGCAACGGCATTCTCAGATTTCAATATTTGTTTTACAATTACACCTCTACTTAATCTATAAGAAACTTCTCTTTCATGAATCTCATAACCTCCATTTAACAAACAAACTAACCTCTCTCGTTCACTTAGACCAATCCATGTGCCCCCAGCTAGCTCATCTTTTGGATACACCAGCTTTACATTGTCCTCCAAATATTCTTTCGGCTCAATTGTATTTCGTTTAGGATTCTCATCCCTGTTAGAAGTAAAAATAAAATTATCTCCTTCTAAAGGTAAATATGTCACAGTGCACATATAGTTCGGTTTAAAAAAATTAAATACAATTCTTTTGTAGATTGGAATTGAGAAACTTTACAAAAACCATCCTAAAAATTGTACATTTGCTAAACCAAAATTATCATATATAAATTCAATAAACAAACAACCATGGGAAAAGGATTTTTCAATGTTCCAGTTGCAGTAAATGAACCTGTTAAAGGATACGCTCCTGGATCACCAGAAAGAGAAACTGTTTCAAAACAATATAAAGCATATTTTAATGGATCTGTGGATGTTCCAATGTATATCGGAAACGAAGAAATTAGAACTGGAAACACCAAAAATATGACTCCTCCACACGATCATCAGCATGTTGTTGGTCAATATCATATTGGAGATAAAAGTCATGCTCAAAAAGCCATTGATAGTGCTTTAGAAGCTCGTACTCAATGGGCACAAATGCCATGGGAACAAAGAGCAGCAATTTTCTTACGTGCGGCTGAATTAATCGCAGGACCATATAGGGCTAAAATGAATGCTTCAACAATGATTGCTCAATCAAAAACTATTCACCAAGCAGAAATTGATGCAGCATGTGAGTTAATCGACTTTTTACGTTTCAACGTAGAATATATGTCTGAAATTTATGCTGAACAACCAAACTCTGATGACGGTATTTGGAATAGAGTTGAGTATAGACCATTGGAAGGTTTTGTATACGCAATTACTCCTTTTAACTTTACAGCTATTGCAGCAAACTTACCTGCATCAGCAGCGATGATGGGAAATACTGTAGTTTGGAAACCATCTGATAGCCAAATATTCTCAGCAAAAGTTATTGTTGATGTATTTAAAGAAGCTGGATTACCTGACGGAGTTATAAACGTAATTTACGGTGATCCTGTAGAAATTACTGAAGTAGTTTTATCTTCACCAGACTTTGCTGGGTTACACTTTACAGGTTCTACGTTTGTATTTAAAGAACTTTGGAAAAAAATCGGTGAAAATATTCATACATATAAAACATACCCAAGAATTGTTGGAGAAACTGGAGGTAAAGACTTTATCGTCGCGCATCCATCTGCAAACCCAAAACAAGTAGCTACGGGTATTTCTCGTGGAGCTTTTGAATTCCAGGGACAAAAATGTTCTGCGGCTTCAAGAGTTTACTTACCAAAATCTATGGCTAGCGAAGTGTTAGATTACGTAAAAGAAGATATTGCTTCATTTAAAATGGGTTCTCCTGAAGACATGAGTAACTTTATTACTGCCGTTATTCATGAAGGATCATTTGATAAGTTAGCTAAATATATCGATCAAGCTAAAGAAGATACTGATGCAGAAATCGTTGCTGGAGGAAATTACGACAAATCAAAAGGATATTTTATTGAACCAACTGTAATCTTAGCTAAAGACCCTAAGTATACTACAATGTGTACTGAATTATTTGGACCTGTTGTTACTGTATATGTTTACGAAGATGAAAACTGGGCTGAAACTTTAAAGTTAGTTGATGGCACATCTGAATATGCTTTAACAGGTGCTGTTTTCTCAACTGACAGATATGCAATCGCAGAAGCTACAAAAGCATTAGAAAATTGTGCTGGAAACTTCTATATCAACGACAAACCAACAGGTGCTGTTGTAGGACAGCAACCTTTCGGAGGTGCGAGAGCTTCTGGAACAAATGATAAAGCAGGTTCTGCTCAAAACTTATTAAGATGGGTTTCTCCAAGGTTAATTAAAGAAACTTTTGTTTCACCATCAGATTATCGTTATCCATTCTTAGGATAAAAAAATATTTTAATAATTTAAAAAAGGCTGGAAATATTTCCAGCCTTTTTTCGTTTATGAAAGAAAACTATGTTTTCTAAACGTGTTTTTTTCGTAACAAACTTGTAAACAAAACAATACACTCACAAATCCCCTAGAAATGACTTTAGATCAAAACACCGAAACTTTAGGTTTACGAAATGCCAAACATTTACTCCGGAGAACGTCTTTTACCTATAACAAAGAAACCTTATTAGAGTTTTCAACCTTAACCCCTGAACAGGCTTTTGACAAACTAATCTCTGATCAAAATAAAAAACTTTTAGAGCCATACGACCCTAAACCTGAGGAAAACCCTCATGGTTTTTGGACCTCTAGTTCAGACCCATTGTCTTTAGATGGACAATTTCGAAAGAGAATCTACATCGCTTACTGGTGGTTATATAATGGTTTGCATCAAAACTCATTGAAGCAAAAGATGACCTTCTTTTTACACACGTCTTTTACAGTATCTAAATTCGACGCTGGTAACTCTGTGCATTTCTATGATCATATGAGATTATTAGAACATTATGCATTTGGAAACCTAAAAACCATGTCTAAAAAAATCACTTATGACAATTCAATGTTAGATTATTTAGACAACACTAAAAACAATGCCAATAACCCAAATGAAAACTATGCTCGTGAATTCTTAGAGTTATTCACAATTCTAAAAGCAGAACAAGTTGGAAACGGAGACTATACCAATTATACGGAACTTGATGTTCAACAAGCAGCAAGAGTGTTTTCTGGAATAAAAATTCAATATGACAGAGCCATTATTGATTCAGAAACTAATCTTCCAATGGGAAGAATTGATATTCAACGACATGATAAAGAAGACAAAACATTTAGTCATGCTTTTAATGATGCTGTAATTACTGGTAGCGATACTGAAGAAGGTATAATTCAAGAACTAGATAATTTTGTCGAAATGGTTTTTGCTAAAGAAGCTACAGCTATTTCATTTGTTCGAAAATTATACCGTTATTTTGTTAAAAGTGAGTGGACCGATGATGTTGAGGAAACTGTTATAAAACCGCTGGCCTCTCAATTACAAAGTGATAATTATGAAATTTTACCAACGCTAAAAACTCTTTTAACTTCTAAGCATTTTTATGATTTAGACGATAACAACAACACTGATGAGATTATAGGAAGTATTATAAAAAGTCCACTTCAACTATGCAACGAAGTGATGTCTTTTTTTAAACTTTATATTCCCGACCCAATTAATGAAACCGAAAATTTTTACAGATTTTTCGACTTCTTATATAGATTCTACCTAACTTCAGCAGGGATGTCTATATGGAACCCAGATTCTGTTGCTGGTTACCCTGCTCATTATCAAAGCCCTGATTTTGACCGTCACTGGTTTTCTTCTAATACAGTATTAGCCAGATACAAGCTGATTGAAAGTTTACTTACAGGAAGAAATAAAATTCGATACAACGGAAAAATAAATACTGAAATAAACATAGTTGAATTCATTTCAAACAATATCAACGAACCTTCAGATGCTACAGCTTTAATAACAGAATTATCAGATTTGTTATATCCTGAGTCTATCGACGACGAACGAAAAGCGTATTTCGCTCAAAATCTCTTAGAAGGTTTCCCTGACTATTACTGGTCAAATGCCTGGTTAGGTTATGAAGGATCTGGAGACGATACTGTTGTTAAATCTCGATTAAATGCCTTGATGATTCAAATGATCAACGCTCCGGAATTCCAAATTATGTAAAAGTATCATCCCCTTAACTTATTATCATGAAAAGAAGAAACTTCATAAAATTAGCAACTACAACTTCAGCTATTGGTTTAATGCCTTTTGAACTCAAAGCGATGTTGAAAACGATAGATTTAGATATTGACTGTGGCGATATATCTAACAGAAAGTTGGTCCTAGTAAACCTAGTAGGTGGAAATGACGGATTAAACACATTAATTCCTATTAATTCTTATGATCAATATGCCAATTTACGTCCTACGATTAGAATACCAAGTTCAGGAGCCAATGGTTTTATCAGGTTAGACACCACTCTTGATGACAATCAACAATTAGGACTAAATCCAGCTTTGACTGGGTTTAAATCACTTTATGACCAAGGTGAACTACGAATTTTACAATCCGTAGGATATCCTTCACAAAACAAAAGTCATTTCGCTTCAAAAGACATCTACTCTACTGGAAATGACGGGAACAATTGGTTAAACGGAAAAGATTCTGGTTGGATTGGTCGTTTTATGGAAAATTTTTATTCTGAAGAAGTAGAAGAGGCATATCCTTTAGGTGTGCAAATTGGAAATGGCAAAACGGAGCTCGGCTTTCATGGAGCTGAAGAACATGGTTTATCAATCAATATTACTGGTCAAGATCCTGCAGGTTTTTTTACTGAAATCAGTGGTCTTGGAGGCGAACCTCCAACCAATATCCCAGACTCTCATTTTGGCGAAGAATTAAAATACATCCTGGATGTTAATAATAATTCTAACAAATATTCTAAATCAATTTCGGATGCATTTAACGCGGGAAAAAATGCAACCTCCTATGATGACACTGATTTATCTGATCAATTAAAGACAGTCGCACGATTGATTAGTGGCGGATTACAATCCAAAGTTTATATGGTTAGTATTGGTGGTTTTGACACGCATGATAACCAAGCTGAAGGGAATGGCGATGTTAAAGGAATACATTACGAATTACTCAACGAAGTATCTAGTGCTATTGAAACTTTTATGAAAGACCTAAATGAGCAATCTTTAGGAGAAGATGTTGTTGGACTCACATTTTCTGAATTTGGAAGAAAAGCAAAAGAAAATGGAAATTTAGGAACTGATCATGGAGAAATCGCTCCAATGTTTATTTTTGGAAAATCTGTTCTTGGAGGTGTGTCTGGGACTAATGTTGATCTTTCAGAAGCTACTGACAATAACAATTATCAATTAGAAAGTATTCAGTACGATTATCGTCAGACTATAACTACGCTACTACAAGATTTTTTAGGAGCGTCTGATACCGTTATTGATAATACCTTTTTTAATCACAGTTTGAATTCGAGTTTTGTTAATGATAAAATTCCAAAAATCATTAAAAGCGAATTCTCTATAGCTAAAGGCTGTATTCGAGATATACTAGAACAACCCGGTATTGACAGAAGAAAAGATTGGTTTATTTATCCGAATCCTTTCGTGGATCAAATCAGTTTGAACGCTTTAAAAGACCGAACTAGTCTTCAATATAAACTATTTACCAAAGGAGGAAGTTTAGTTACTCAAGGACAAAAGACAGCTATCAACAATAACACATCAATTAATTTACCTAGATTGGCAACTGGCCTTTACTTTCTTCAAATTGAAAGTGGAGGAACTACTGAAAACCATAAAGTTTTCAAACTTTAAAAAAACAAACCAGATTTTCGATCAATTCGAAATGGTTTTGGCAAACTTGATTTATTTATTATATTTGGATAACCACCTGAATTAAAATAAAATGAAACTGCCATTCATGTTTTCTTACATATAATTTCGATACAGAAAGTAAGGGAATATCTTTAGCAGTTTTTAATAAAATTCTTTCTAAAAGAATAGACATAAACCTTAAGTGTCTTTAAATAAATTAAGGATTTATTAACCAACTTAATTTAAAATCTTAACTAATTATGAAAAAATCAATTTTAAACTTAGGAAAAGCCTTAACTAGTTCTGAACAAAAGGAAATCAACGGAGGCGCTTTAGGACCTTGCTACCAACAAGGTGCAATGTGCTGTAGAGACACTGGATCTGATTGGGGACCATTTTGTGAGCCGGGAGCTTGTACTAGATGGGGAACTTGTTTTTACTATTAAAATCAGTTTTTTATAATATAGAAAAGAAAAAGACTAAAAACTAGTCTGCTTTTGGGTCGGAAAATGTTCCGACCTTTTTTATTTAAAAATAAATAGTTAACTTTAAATTGGCTGTTATCCCCTTCAGATGACACCAAAATTGGGGAATCGTTTTGAAACATATTCGATTCCCTTATTTTTAACCTTTATATTTAATTGGTAAGTGAACTACTTTTTTTGTTTCGAAAAATTCTTCCTCAAAAAAACTCGGCAAATCATAAATAGTAGCTTTTGGAAACTTCGCCAATTCTTCAGATAAATCACCACCTTTCAAGTACAAAATCCCATTCTTAAGCTCATGGTTTTGTTTTTTCTGAACTTTATTCTTCACCCATCTATGAAATGTTTCCATTTGAGCCACAGCTCTGCTTACAATAAAATCATATGTTTCTTTAACCTCTTCAACTCTACCATGGGTAGTTTTTACGTTTTCCAAACCTAAACCTTCTACTACTTCGTTTACTACCTTAATCTTTTTTCCAATAGAATCAACTAAATGAAAATTAGTTTCAGGAAACAAAATTGCCAAAGGAATCCCAGGAAATCCTCCTCCGGTTCCAACATCCATTACCTTTGTTCCTGGCTGAAACTCCATAACTTTTGCAATCCCTAAAGAATGTAAAACATGACGTAAATACAATTCATCAATATCTTTCCTCGATACAACATTGATTTTCAAATTCCAGTCCTCGTATAATGACTGTAACTTTTCGAAGTGTTCTATTTGTTTTTCCGTAAGATTTGGAAAGTATTTTAAGATGATATCCATGTTATTCTATTTGCAACCACAAAAATAAGAACAATTACCAATAGTTAAAGATTAATACAATTTAATAATTATCGTTAAAAACTTTCGTTAACAGATAAAGATGTTACAAAAACACTTATTTTTACCCCTTTAAATTAAAACATGAAAACAATAAAATTCTCCAGAATAGACAAAACAAAGTTCTTCAGAACTTTGAACAAACGTGTAAATGACTATTTTAAAGAAAACGAAATAAAAAGAACTGGTAACTGGAAGCTTTATTTTAAAGCCATTGTAATGTTTACCTTATTCTTGGCTCCTTTTGCTATAATTCTTACTGTAAATATGCCAGGATGGTTACAATTATTATTAACTGTAGTAATTGGATTTGGTATGGCCGGAGTTGGGATGAATGTAATGCATGACAGTAATCACGAATCGTTCTCTAGTAAAAAATGGGTGAACAACCTTATGGGAAGCAGTATGTATATTTTAGCAGGAAATGTATACAATTGGAAAGTTCAACATAACGTTCTGCACCATACTTATACGAATATCCAGGATCATGATGAAGATATGGATGCGGGTAGAATTATACGTTTTTCGAAACATACACAGTGGAGACCTTTCCATAAATACCAAAAGTATTATTCTCCGATTTTATACGGTTTACTAACAATTAACTGGGCAATTACAACTGATTTCAAACAAATGCACCGTTATTTAAAGAGAAAACTTTCTTACGGAAAGTTCCCTAATCCAAAGGTAGAGTGGACAAAATTAATAGTTACTAAAATTGCATATTATGCAATGTGGTTAGTTTTACCTTTATTGGTTTTAGATGTTGCTTGGTGGAAAGTATTAATTGGATTCTTTGTAATGCATTATACTGCAGGAATCATTTTAAGTTTTGTTTTCCAATTAGCTCATATTGTACCTAAAACTGAAACTCCATTACCAGACGAAGGAGGAAATATGAAAAACACTTGGGCAATTCACCAGTTATACACTACGGCGAATTTTGCTCCAAAAAACTGGTTCATCAATTTTTATACAGGAGGACTAAACCACCAAGTTGAGCACCACATTTTCCCTCATATTTCGCATATTCAT
Organism: Tenacibaculum sp. MEBiC06402; assembly: GCF_049239625.1. Classification (NCBI taxonomy): domain Bacteria; kingdom Pseudomonadati; phylum Bacteroidota; class Flavobacteriia; order Flavobacteriales; family Flavobacteriaceae; genus Tenacibaculum; species Tenacibaculum sp. MEBiC06402. The sequence continues at coordinate 167,175 of NZ_JBMKKT010000095.1, read as the reverse complement.
TATAGCAAAATTGCGAAAATCGTAAAAGAAACAGCTAAGGAATTTAACTTACCTTATCATGAGTACAAAACAACACGAAAAGCAATATTAGAACATTTAAGACATATTGCTGAACTAGGAAAAAAACCACAACTAGCATAATGAAACACAAAATGTCTGAAGCATTATCAAACAGAATTAACAGTTTACCTGTTTCACAAACTTTAGCAATGGCGGCTAAAGCGAGAGAGTTAAAAGGCCAAGGAAAAGATATTATTAGCTTAAGCTTAGGAGAGCCTGATTTTAACACTCCAGATTTTATTAAAGATGCTGCAATTGAAGCCATCAATCAAAACTACAATTCATATACTCCAGTTGATGGATATATTGAATTAAAAGAGGCTATCTGCACCAAATTTAAGCGTGATAATAATTTAGATTATAAACCAAATCAGATTGTAGTTTCAACCGGAGCTAAACAATCTATTGCTAATGTAGCACAGGTTTTATTAAATCCGGGAGATGAAGTTATATTACCTGCTCCTTATTGGGTAAGTTACTCTGCAATTGCAATGTTATGTGAAGCTAAATTTGTGGAGATTCCTTCTTCTATTGATACTGATTTTAAAATCACACCACAGCAATTAGAAGAGGCAATTACTCCTAAAACAAAAATGATATTCTTTAACTCGCCAAATAATCCAAGTGGAAGTATTTACAGTGAAGCTGAATATAGAGCATTAGCGGAAGTTTTAGAAAAACACCCACAGATTTACATTCTTTCTGATGAAATTTATGAGCACATCAACTATGGTGTAAAACCATTTAGTTTTGCTGCAATTGAAAGTATGTACGATCGAACAATTACTGTAAATGGATTAGCAAAAGCATTTGCTATGACAGGATGGAGAATTGGATATATTGGTGCTCCAGATTGGATTGCTAAAGCTTGTACTAAAATGCAAGGACAAATTACATCAGGAACAAATTGTATCGCACAACGTGCAGCAATTACAGCGGTTTCAGCTTCTCCAGATCAAGTACAATACATGGTAAACGAGTTTAAATCTCGTAGAGATATTGTATTAGGTTTATTAGGAAAAATTGAAGGGTTCAAGTTAAATGTACCAGAAGGTGCTTTTTATATTTTCCCAGACATCTCTGCTTTCTTTGGAAAGACTATTAGAGGTAAAGAAATTAAAAATGCAAACGACTTTTCTATGTTATTATTAGAAGAAGCAAACGTTGCAACTGTAACAGGTGAAGCTTTCGGAGCTCCAAACTGTATTAGAATGTCCTATGCTGCTTCTGAATTACAATTAAGAGAAGCAGTTAAAAGAATTAAAGAAGTCTTAAGTTAATTACAAACTTATTTCAAGATAAATTAAAAAGGCAACGACAATGTTCGTTGCTTTTTCTTTTTCATTTTTTTCAAGTACAATACTTTCTTATCGTAATCGATAAATGCCTTTCCTTTTTCCAACACATCAGCACCAATAATTCCATGAACCTTTTCAGCCTTATGTTGTGTTAACGCAGTATTTACATGAGTCATATCAAACAATACTAAATCACAGCTTTTTAGTTTCCAATCACCAATTTTTAAATCATTACCTGACGATTTATAAGTTTCCATATCTGTAGCTCCAGCTCCTGCAGCTTTTACTTCACTTTCTTCAGAAGTTAACTTAAAATAATCCAGTAAATCTAAACCAACACAAGAATTGGAAGCTCCAGTATCTAAAATAAATGTTCCTTTAACCCCATTAATTTTTGCAGATAATTCCAAATGATTTGTAATCATTTTTTTTAATTTGATTCGAACGTATTTCTTTTTACGTAATACTTTTTTCAAACTTGCCATTTCTTGTACTTTTGCATCCGAAAAGCAAAAATACGTCATTACGAGTTGTCAAACAACGAAGTAATCTCATTTAAAAGATTGCCTCAACTTTTTAAGTTTACAATGACAAAAACTTTATAATTTTCTAATATTAATGATTACAGATACACATACACACTTATATTCTGAACAATTTGATGAAGATAGAGATGAAATGATTGCAAGAGCTAAAGAAGTTGGAGTTTCACGATTTTTTATTCCAGCGATTGATAGTTCCTACACGGATAGAATGTTCGAATTAGATAAAAATTACCCGAATGATGTGTATTTAATGATGGGATTACACCCAACTTCTGTGAAAGAAAATTATCAGGAAGAATTGGCACATGTTAAAGAATGGATTGATCAACGAGAATTTTATGCCATCGGTGAAATTGGAATTGATTTATATTGGGATAAAACATTTTTAAAGCAACAACAAGAAGCATTTAGAACACAAATACAATGGGCAAAAGAAAAAAAACTTCCTATCGTCATTCATTGTAGAGATGCTTTTGACGAAATTTTTGAGGTTTTAGAACTAGAAAAAGGAGAGGATTTACGAGGAATTTTTCATTGTTTTACCGGAACTATAGAACAAGCTAAAAAAGCCATTTCGTATAATATGAAATTAGGAATTGGTGGAGTGGTAACATTTAAAAACGGTAAGATTGACAAGTTTTTAAATGAGATAGATTTAGAACATATTGTTCTTGAAACTGACTCTCCTTATTTAGCACCAACTCCATATAGAGGTAAAAGAAACGAAAGTAGTTATATAGAACAAGTAGTTGGAAAGCTAGTTGATATTTATGGAAAATCTTTTAATGAAATCTCAGAAGTTACTACTCAAAATTCTAAAGCTGTTTTTGGTGTATAAATGACTTTAACCACTGTAAATACTAAATTTAATATTCTCAATTTTAAGCATCCTTTTGGATACTTTGTCTTTCTACTTACTTTTACAGTATTTGGCGTTATCATTCATGTTCCCAGTGTTATAACTTTTATTCTTAGTGTGATTACCATAATTTTAATGGGTATATCTTCTTATTCTAGAGAATCCTTAGAAATAGTAAAAACGGGTACATTAAAAATCACAGAAGATTCGTTTATTATTAATCAAAATGAAAGAATATACTATCATCAAATCAAACACATTGAATTATCAAATCACGACTATCAAGGGAGACAATTAAGCACAAACGGATTAATCACAGGTAATTTCAGTTCTGGAACTAGGAATTCTATTGAGATAATTACTATCGAGGACAAAAAAATAAAGAAAAAGCTTCACTTGACTTCAGAAAGACAAATGCATGCTCTTAGCGTATTTTTATCTGAATTTATTATCAATAACTCGTTCATAAATATTAGCAACATTAAACAATTAACTAATATTCTACCAGAAGATTTTAGAAAAAACGATCGATCAAGAAAATATATTGCTCAACTTATTAAAACAGGTAAACTGAATCAACCTGAAGGTTTATTAATTATGAATTATTCATCTTATGAAGAAGCTCAAGATTTAAAGAAACAATACCTTTAGTTGTCAAAAACACTATAATTTTAAAAAAAACAACATACTCTTTTAAAGAAATTTCAGATATTACCCTCGAAATTTTTAATAGTAAATTTTGTTTAACTCAAACAGCCCTTACAAGTTTTCAGAACATCAAATTTTAGCTACACTTATAGGAATAGTGTATTTATGGTTTGGTTTACTGAAAATTTTCCCTCAATTAAGTCCAGCAGAAGAAATTGCTTACCAAGTAATTGATTTAATTACTTTTGGATTATTTCCAAAACAATTAGCCATTTACACTCTCGGAATTGGAGAAATATTAATTGGTTTCGCTCTTGTGTTTTATTCCAAAAAAACAATAGTTATAAAGATTACATTAGCACACATGTTCTGTACATTTTTACCATTATTTGTTTTCCCAGGAGAATCATTTGCTTATTTCCCTTACGCCTTCTCTTTACTAGGACAATACATTTTTAAGAATATTATCATTGTTGGAATATTACTTATATTACTTCGTGAAAATATAAACCAAAAAAAAGCGCTTAGTTGAATCCAGAAACTGCATATTATTCCTCTCCTATTGGAACTATTGAAGTAAAAGGAAATGAGAAAGAAATTCATTCCATTTATTTTATAAATGATGACTTCTCGACTTCGCTCGAAGTGACATCGGGAGAGTTAAAAAAATGTATTCAACAATTGGATGAATATTTTAAAGGAAAGAGAAAGGAATTTGCTTTAACCTTACGTCCTAAAGGAACAGCATTTCAAGGAAAAGTTTGGACTGAATTATTAAAAGTTCCTTTCGGAAAAACTAGAAGTTATTTAGAGCAATCTAAAAAATTAGGTGATGTAAAAGCAATAAGAGCTGTTGCTTCTGCAAACGGTAAAAACCCAATTTCAATTATAATTCCTTGTCACAGAATTATAGGATCGGATGGATCTTTGACTGGATATGCAGGTGGAGTTTGGAGAAAAAAATGGTTACTTGAACATGAAAGTGGCAACAAACAACAGAGTTTGTTTTAAGACCGAAGAAAGAAGACAAAAGACCAAAGTAAGACTTTAGACTTTAGACTTTAGACTTTAGACTTTAGACTTTAGACTTTTAAAACTAATTCAAATTCCTTTTTTCAATAAAAAACCGTTTCATCAAGTTACTACATTCTTCTTCTAACACTCCTGAAACAACCTCGGTTTTTGGATGTAATTTGGTTCCTAAAATTGTAAAACCCGATCTTGGCTCACTAGCTCCGTAAACTATTTTTCCTATTTGTGTCCAATAACTTGCTCCTGCACACATTTGACATGGTTCAACTGTAACATACAACGTACAATCTCTTAAATATTTCCCGCCTAAATAATCTGCAGCTGAAGTAAAAGCCTGCATTTCTGCATGTGCTGTAACATCGTTTAATCGTTCGGTTAAATTATGAGCTCTTGCAATTATCTGATTTTTAAAAACGATAACAGCGCCCACTGGAACCTCTCCTTTATTATAAGCTTCTTCTGCTTCCAAAAGCGCCTTTTTCATAAAATATGTATCGTCAAAAGGATTCATTACAGTTTCTTTTTCAGCTTTTTTTCATTGTAAACTTCAGCAATTGTAGGTTTGGATTTGTCTGTTTGAACTAACTCAAAAACATCCCCTTTTTTTACATATCCTGTTTGTAAAACTTTAAAATAAACCCCACTCTTATCTGTATCCCAAAATTGCTTTACGATTTTCATATCGTTAAATCGAACTCCCAATTTCATGCAAGGTTGTCTCGGTTTAGTCACTTCAATAATAGTCTCTCCAACTTTAAAAGTATCTCCAACACGAAGTTCAGATTCTTCACAATCCGATAATGTTAAATTCTCTCCAAACATTCCCAATTCCCATTCTAAATTTGGATATAACTCTTTAAAGTATTCATAATGTTTTTCCGAAAACGCATAAACAGCTTGATCCATTCCTCCATGATGATTTCTATCACAAATAACATCACCTTTTACATCCTCCACATCTAGGAAAATTGGTTCCTCAACAGGAAATTTAAAGATTCCAGTAGTAACAGTTTTCCCTTTCCAATCTATTTCTCTTCGCTCTCCTATATTTGTAGCAACTATTTTCATACAAATGCGTTTTATACAAAGTTAGCTAAATAAAATAGTTATTTTTACCTAAAATAATTCGATTTGACGTCTATTACTATTTCAAATAATAAGAAAGTATATTTTGCTTCCGATCAACATTTAGGAGCTCCTACTCAAGAAAAAAGTTTCCCTAGAGAGCAAAAATTTGTTCGTTGGCTAGAAGAAGTTAAAAAAGATGCTGAAGCTATTTTCCTATTAGGAGATTTGTTTGATTTTTGGTTTGAATACAAAACGGTTGTCCCTAAAGGTTTTGTTAGAGTTTTAGGAAAATTCGCTGAAATTAGAGATAGTGGAATTCCTATTTACTTTTTTGTAGGAAATCATGATTTATGGATGCGCGATTATTTTGAAAAGGAACTTACTATTCCTGTGTTTCATTCACCACAAGAATTTACGATAAACAACAAACTCTTTCTAATTGGTCATGGAGATGGTTTAGGCCCACATGACAAAGGATATAAGAGAATGAAAAAAGTATTTACATTCCCTTTATTCAAATGGATGTTTCGTTGGTTGCACCCAGATTTAGGAGTAAAACTTGGTCAGTATATGTCTGTAAAAAACAAAATGATTTCTGGTGATGAAGATTTCAAATTTTTGGGAGAAGACAAAGAATGGCTAGTTCAGTATTGCAAACGAAAACTAGAGAGTAAGCATTATGATTACTTCATTTTTGGACATAGGCATCTTCCTCTAGATATTCAATTGAAAGAAAACAGTAAATATTATAATCTTGGAGATTGGATTAATTACTTTACCTATGGGAAATTTGACGGAACGGATTTTTCTTTAGAAGAATATAAATAAAAAGGCACTGAATTGATTCAGCACCTTTTACGTAAACAAAATTGATTAATTCAATTAGAATTTAAAAGTAAGTCCTCCTCTAAAGGTCATACCATTAAATCCAAATTGGTTAACTTCCCAAGGATATCTAAAACGACCTCCTAAATCGGTAACTACATCTCCACGTGTATCAATTTCATCGGGGTAAACATCGAATAAATTATTTACGGTAACATTTAACGATACTAAGTCTGAAAATTCATAACCCAAAGATAAATCGGTAACTACTTTACCTGTAAAAGTTTGGTCTTTTAATGGGTCCGATGCATGTTGCCATGTAACTTCACCAAAGAAAGTATTATTTACAGCAGCATTGAATTTACCAACCTCGTAGGTTCCGCCAAATAAAAATTTTGTGTTCGGACGAGCACTGATAATTCTTGACTGCTCTTTTCTATTGAAAATATTGTTTTTGTAATTCGCTAAACTAGCTGGTGTTTTTACCTCTCCTTCTAGTTCTGTATTATTTATATTTAATGCTAAGTTAAATCCGAATTTACCTGACCATAAAGGAATATTCTTATAACGCATTGTATAGTCGAAACCTTGTGTAATTGTATTTACTGCGTTGATAAAAAACTTGATACTCGTAACTTGATTAGCATCTAAAATTTGCTGTACAGCTGCGTTTGGATTTCCGTTATCATCTGTTCCTCCTATTTCTCCAGTAAATAACACCCTATCATTAACCCTTACATTATAATAATCTAATGAAATAGTGAAATTTCTAGAAGCCTTAATGGTTAATCCAGCAGAAATATTTTCAGAAGTTTCTGCAAACAAAGGCTCAACGCCTAAATCTCTAATTACCGGACTAACATTGTTAAAAGTACCTTGATTAGAAATTGTTCCTCCAGAAACTAAAGTTTGTACGTTACTTAAATATACTTGATGTAAAGATGGCGCTCTAAAACCTGTACTATAAGAACCTCTTAAAACACCTGCTTCTCCAACTTTATATCGAGAGTTTACTTTCCAGGTTGTATTTCCTCCAAAATCAGAATAGTTTTCATAACGAACAGCTCCACCGATTAATAAATCCTCATTAATATCCCAATCTAAAGTTCCATAAGCACCAACGTTAGTTCTTGTTTCATTTAAAGCATTACTAGGTTGTAATCCTGGGAAAGATTGCGCTCCTCCTCCAAAATAAGAAGCTTCTTCACCTGCCGTAACTTCAAAACGTTCTTGTCTTGCTTCTACTCCAAAACCAAAACTTACATCTTCGCCAAACTGTCTGTTAATATCTAAATTTCCAATGATATTGCTAAATCCATATGCTCCGGCATCAAAAGTTGTTGGACTATTTGCTCCTAAATCAACATTTATCGTATTTCCTATAGTGTAATCTACCGTATTACCTCCATAAGTTGCACTTAAATCAGTATTAAAATCACCTAATTTAAATTTACTTCCAGCCGTAAATAATATATCTTGAATATCAGTTTCAAATGTTGGCTGAAAACCATCATATGTTTCTCCTGGAGGTGTTAAAAGACCAAAATCATCAGTAATCCAATATGGTGTTCTATATAAAGCAAAACTTTTTCCTTTTCTGTAGTTGAATCCACCAAAGGCATATAATTGAACATCATCATTTAAATCATATTCTCCATTAATAAAGATATCTCCTTTAGTCATTTCCGGTTGCCCGATGATCATTCCTAAATCTGGATTATCTCTTGTCCATTGATTATCTACTCCAAACAAATCATCCTTTCCTGGCTCACCGGCTCTATCTGTGTAATCTTGATGATAACCACTTAAGGTAGCATTTACAAAACCACTATCTCCTATTGAAAATGTGTGATTTACGTCTGCTCCATAGTTCAATCCATCGCCAACTTTGGTAACACCTGAATAAGCATTTACCTGAGTGAAATCAATATCCTTTTTAAGAATAATGTTTACAACCCCAGCTACGGCATCAGAACCATATTGAGCAGAAGCTCCATCTCTTAATACTTCGACTCTTTCTATGGCTGCAGTAGGAATACTCTTCATATCTGTTCCTACTTCTCCTTTACCTGGTGTGTCGTTCACATATACCAAAGCGCTTTGGTTCTTACGTTTACCATTTACTAAAACCAATGTTCTACTTGGCCCTAAACCACGTAAATCAGCTGGATCAAAATGAGCAGTTGCATCAGAAACTGTTTGATTACTTGAGTTATAAGAAGGTACAGTATACGTTAATGCTTGATCGATACTTGGCTGACCTGTAGTTTGTAATTCCGCTAAACCGATATTATCAATAGGCACAGCAGAATCTAAAATAGTTCTAGGCTTTGATCTATTACCAGTTAAAACAACCTCATCTAAAAGATCGCTCTCTTCTTTTAAAACTACATTTACAGAACTCCCATAGGAAACACTTTTTTCCACAGAAGAAAAACCTACTGACGAGATAACAATTGTCGATGGACTATTTTTAAGTGTTAAAGTGAATTGACCCAACTCATCGGTTGTTGTCCCATTTGTAGTTCCTTTTTCAATAACGTTTGCATAAGGAATTGGTTCTCCCGAAGAATCCTGAACCTTACCTTTGACCGACTGAGCAAAGGCACAAATTGAAATTAAGTACAAGCTTACAGCCAATACTTTGGTTAAATAGCTAGTTTTTATCATTTTATTTTAAAGTTTGGGTTAATGATTATACAATCAAATTTAACACTATATTCAACAAAAACAACTTTTAATTATATTTTTAATAATAAATCACAAATCTATTTGTTTAGTTTTCTAGTTTTTTAACTTTTAGTTTACATATTTCATACACAAAACTCACTTAACCTTTAACCTACTTTTAACAAGAAAAAAAATGTTAATATTGTAGCTTTGTTCACTGAAATTATAACGAATAACATTTTTTACATATGGATGTAGATGTAAGAGCTATTAATGAAAAAATTGAAGTTGAAAGTGCGTTTGTAGATTTACTTACAAATGAAATGAATAAAGTTATTGTTGGTCAAAAAGACATGATTGAACGACTTTTAATTGGCCTATTAGGAAATGGGCACATACTATTAGAAGGAGTTCCAGGACTAGCAAAAACCTTAGCAATCAATACATTATCTAAAGCTGTTCAAGGAAGTTTTAGTAGAGTTCAGTTTACACCAGACCTTCTTCCTGCAGATGTAGTAGGTACGATGATTTACAATGTAAAAGAAAATGATTTTTCTATTAAGAAAGGGCCTATTTTCGCCAATTTCGTTTTAGCTGATGAGATTAACCGTGCACCTGCAAAAGTGCAGTCTGCATTACTTGAAGCGATGCAAGAAAAACAAATTACTATTGGGGATGAAACTTTTAAGTTAGATGAACCTTTCTTAGTAATGGCAACTCAAAACCCAGTTGAACAAGAAGGAACGTATCCACTACCTGAAGCTCAGATGGATCGTTTTATGTTGAAAACAGTTATCGATTATCCGAAATTACAAGACGAGCAACTCATTATGAGACAAAGCTTAAATAATAGCTTTGGTAAAGTGAATCCTGTAGTTTCATTGGATAAAATCATAAAGGCTAGAGAAGCTGTAAATGAAGTTTACATGGACGAAAAAATTGAAAAGTATATTCTTGACATAATTTTCGCTACACGTTATCCCGAAAACTACAACTTAAGTAAACTGAAACCTTTAATAAGTTTTGGATCATCTCCTCGTGGAAGTATTGCCCTGGCAAAAGCTGCTAAATGCTATGCTTTCATAAAACGAAGAGGATATGTAATTCCTGAAGATGTTAGAGCAATGGCTCACGATGTGTTACGCCACAGAATTGGCATCACGTACGAAGCTGAAGCGGAAAACATGAGTTCTATTGATATTATTAACACTATCATCAACGAAGTTCAAGTTCCTTAAACTAACACCAAACCAACTTAGATTACAATCAACTAGCCATTCACAAAATAATTTAATCCCTTAAAATTTTTGCTAAGAATGACTTTTAAATTAACAACGTACAAAACGTTAACTGGTGAAAAACAAATTTTAGAAACAAAAAACCAAAAGAGTACCGAAGCTGTTATTTATGAAAACAACCAACCAGCTTACTTGGTTGATTGTTTTGATTTACAAACAGAGTCTAATGTGCAAATGAATTATTTAGTTCTTTGCCAACAAAGAAGTATGAAAAATGTGATTGAGGAAATAGGAGAAAAAAACAACGTTGATTTAAGCGTTAAAGAAGCTCCTTTCTTTGCCATTAAAAAATCATCAGAAGATAAAGATATAAAATTACCACCTCTACCACTAGAATGGGTAAATTAATATATGGACACTAAAGAGTTACTTAAAAAAGTTCGAAAAATAGAGATTAAGACAAAACGCTTGTCGAATCATATATTTGGCGGTGAATACCATTCAACATTTAAAGGCCGTGGAATGACTTTTTCTGAAGTTCGTCAATACCAATTTGGTGATGACATCAGAGCTATTGATTGGAATGTTACTGCAAGATACAACGAACCTTACGTTAAAGTATTCGAAGAAGAACGCGAACTTACCATGATGTTAATGGTTGACGTATCTGGTTCAGAACTTTTTGGTACCTCAACACAATTCAAAAAAGATACTGTTACTGAGATAGCTGCTACGCTTGCATTTTCTGCTATACAAAACAATGATAAAGTTGGTCTTATTTTGTTCTCAGATCAAATTGAATTATATATTCCTCCTAAAAAAGGAAAAAGCCATGTCCTTCGAATTATTCGAGAATTAATTGAGTTTACACCAAAAAGTAGACGCACAAATATCAATGAATCTTTAAAATTCTTATCAAGCGTAATGAAGAAAAAAGCTATTGTATTTATGCTTTCTGACTTCGTTGATGAGAACTACGAGAGAAACTTAAAAATTGTTGGAAACAAACATGACTTAACAGGTATTAGAATTTATGACAAGTTCGATGAAGAAATACCAAACTTAGGTATGGTTCCTATGCTTGATAATGAAACTCTAGAAGTAAGACTTATCAATACCAGTTCTAAATCTGTAAGAACAAAGTATAAAGCCAATGCTTTACGATTAAAAGATGAATTTCAAACATCTTTTAAGAAAAGTGGATTAGGAACTATAGATATTCGAGTAGATGAAAGTTATGTAAAAAAGCTATTAGGATACTTTAAAAACAAAGGATAAATTGAAGAAAATTTTACTCTACATAGCATTATTTTGTTCAGGTTTGATGTCAGCACAAACTTCTCCAGTTGAAGCTGAATTGGATACAACTAACATCCGTATTGGTGAACAATTTGAGTATAAAATATCTGTTGACGGTACCGAAAACGTAATCATGCCTAAACTTGAACTCAACGGAATTGAAGTCGTTGATAGTTTGCGTTTAGACACAGTAAAAAATAAACTCATACAACGGTATATTTTAACAGGCTTTGATAGCGGTGCTTTTTACATTCCGCAACAACAAGTTTTTATAAGAAATCAAGCACATTTAACCGATAGTTTGCTTATTAATATTGCCACAGTAAAGATAGATACCACTAAGGTTAAAATGTTTGAAATAAAAGGAATCAAAGGAGAACCTTATCAATTTGATGACTACAAAAACACTCTTTTCTGGATTTTAGGAATCATTTTAATAGTCACAACTGTTCTATATTTTGCATTAAAAAGAAGTGATTCAGATGAAATTAAAACCAGAGAACAGCTACTCAACCCATATCAAGAAGCCGTTCGAAGTCTTAAACTTTTAGACGAAAAATTACTTTGGCAAAACAATAAAGTTAAACAATACTACAGTGAACTTACCGATATTGTTCGTAATTTCATTGAGCGTGAATTAAACGTACCTGCTTTAGAGACGACTACAAGTGGTTTGATTGAAACTTTATCTGATTTTAATGAAACAAAATCGATTCTAACCGATAAAGACACCATTCAAAGTTTAAATAAACTGCTGCAACAAGCAGATTTGGTAAAATTTGCTAAATCAAAACCTTTAGCTCATGAAATCGAAGCTGATCGTAATATTGCAAAACATATCGTAGATAATATTAAGCCTAATATAGAAGTTGAGGAAATAGCAGAGGTAGATCCGGTAATAATTGTGGAAAAACCAATCGTTAAAAAACCATCAGTTTTACTAAAAATTACAGCAATTATTTTAGCTCTTACTTTATCTGTAGCTATTGCATATGCTATTACCAAATCAATTCCGAAGTCGAACTCGTTAAAAAATCCGGTAACAAATGTTGAATAATTTCGAGTTTCATAGTCCAGAATTTTTATGGCTGTTTGTGTTAATACCATTTTTAGTTCTGTGGTTTTTCTCAAGTAGAAAAAAAGAAAATACATTACTTTCTGTTCCTAGTATTAAAAGTTTTGACGGAGGCAACTCTCTTTTACCAAAATTAAAACCATTATTACATGTATTTAGGCTACTAGCTCTTTCAGCTTTAATTATCGCTTTAGCACGACCTAGAAATGTTTCGGTTAGTAAAAAAACAAAAACCAATAAAGGAATTGATATTGTAATGGCAATTGATGTTTCTGCGAGTATGCTAGCGAAAGATTTAAAACCTAATCGATTAGAAGCTTTAAAACGTGTAGCTGTCGATTTCGTTAACAGAAGACCAAATGATAGAATTGGGATTGTTGTTTATGCTGGTGAGAGTTTTACACAAACACCAATTACAAGTGATAAGTCAATTGTAAAAAGAACAATCTCAGAAATTAAATGGGGACAATTAGAAGGAGGAACTGCCATTGGAATGGGATTAGGTTCTGCGGTAAACAGATTAAAAGAAAGTAAAGCTAAAAGTAAAGTCATAATTTTACTTACTGATGGAGTTAACAACGCAGGATTTGTAGATCCAAAAACAGCGACTGAATTAGCTAAAGAGTTAAATATAAAAGTTTATACCATAGGTATAGGAACAAATGGAATGGCTCCTTTTCCTTGGGCCAAAGATCCTAGAACTGGTAAACTATCTTTTAGAAATCAACAAGTTGAAATAGACGAAAAATTATTGAAGTTTATCGCTAACGAAACAGATGGACAATATTTTCGTGCAACTGGTAATGCCAAACTAAAAGAAATTTACGATGAAATCGACAAACTTGAGAAGACTAAAATAGAAGAGTTTAAATACTATAATTATTCAGAAAAATACCGCTTATGGGTACTTTTAGCTGGTATATTTTTAGTGTTAGAATTTATTTTACGAAATACAATCTTTAAAAGCTTTATTTAAAATATGTATAAGTTAGAAGAACCAATATATTTTTACTTTTTTGCGATAATACCCGTTATTATTGTAATTTTTCTATTGGTTTTATGGTGGAAAAAACGAACTCAAAAGAAGTTTGCGGACCTCACTCTTTTAGAAAGGTTAGCTCCAAATTTATCTACTTTTAAATCTGTTTTAAAACTTACTTTTCTTCTCCTAGGTTTATCTTTTTTAATAATCGCTTTAGTGAATCCCAAAATGGGCACAAAGCTTCAAACCGTTAAACGAGAAGGGGTTGACATTATTTTTGCTTTAGATGTTTCAAAAAGTATGCTTGCTCAAGACATTGCTCCGAATCGATTGGAAAAAGCTAAACAGATTATTTCTAAAATAATCGATAAACTTGGCAGTGATCGTGTTGGAATTATTATTTACGCCGGAAATGCTTATCCGCTATTACCGATAACAACAGACCATGCAGCTGCAAAAATGTTTTTACAAAATGCCAATCCTGATATGGTTTCTAGTCAGGGAACCGCGATTACTGAGGCCTTAGATTTAGCAAAAACATATTATAACAACGATGAGCAAACAAATAAATTCTTATTAATTATCTCCGATGGAGAAGACCATCAAGAAGAAACAAAACAAAAGGCGCAAGATATTGCAAATGAAGGTGTAAAAGTTTACACTGTTGGTGTTGGAACAGAAAAAGGTGGCCCAATACCAATTGAACTGAATGGTGGGTTAATTGGTTATAAAAAAGACCGAAAGGGAGAAACAGTTATTACACAAAGAAAACCCGATATTCTTCAAGGAATAGCCGATGCTGCAGATGGAATTTATATTGATGGAAATAAGACTGAACAACCTGTTAAAGCAATTGAAAAGATTATTTCAAATGCGCAGAAAAGCGAGTTTGAAACAAAGCAGTTCTCTGATTATAAAGATCAGTTTCAATGGTTTTTAGGAATCGGATTTCTGTTTTTATTTATTGATGTTTTCTTCTTTGAAAGAAAAACAAAATGGTTAAAGAAAGTAGATTTATTTAATGAAAAGGAGGAAAAGTAGTATGAAAAAAATCATTCAAATACTTGTAATAGTTCTCATTTGTTTTGCCAATAACATGGAGGCACAACAAGATACTATTAAATTAAAAAGAGAAGCGAGATCATTACTGAGAGAAGGAAACAAGCTATACAACAAGCAAAAGTTTGATGAAGCTTCTATAGCCTACAGGAAAGCCTTAAGTAAAGATACTAAATACGATAAAGCAAGTTATAATTACGGAAACACTTTATATCAAGAGAAAAAATATAAAGAAGCTGTCTCTCAATATGAACTTACCACAAAAACTGCTAAAACCAAAGCCGAAAAAGCTGAGGCTTATCATAATATTGGAAATGCAATGATGGAGCAGAAACAATATCAACAAGCGGTTGAGGCATACAAAAACGCGCTAAGAAATAACCCTAGCGACGACGAAACTCGTTATAATTTGGCAGTAGCTAAAGAAAAAGCAGAAAAGGAAAAACAACAAAACAAAAACGACAAGAACAAGGACAAGAAGAATCAAAAGAATAAAGATCAAAACAAAGATCAAGACCAAAAAAACAAAGATCAGAATAAAGATAAGAAAGAAGGAGACGATAAAGATCAAAAGAAAAACCAAGATCAGAAGAACAAAGACGACAAACAAGATCCTAAAAACGATCAGAACAAAAAAGATAATAAGCAGCAGAAACCTCAACCAGGTAAGATGACTCCTGAGCAAATGAAACAGTTGTTAGAAAGTTTAAACAATGAAGAGAAAAAAACTCAGAAGAAGATGAACGTAAAGAAATCAAAAGGTAGAAAAATTAAACAAGAAAAGGATTGGTAAGAATTAGCAAAATTTTAAGACCAAAATCTTAAAAATCAATTATTTTATCCTATCAAAAAAATAGTATTTTTGTCCGATTTGAATTTACAAATGAAATTAAAGTTTATTACATTTTTCGTATCACTGATTACATTATCAGTCTTTTCACAAAAGACTGAGCTTGTAGCCAAAGTAAGTAAAAATAAACTTGGGCTAAACCAACGACTCCGTGTTGAATTTTCAATTAACAAGCAAGGAGCTGATAATTTTGTTCCACCTAATTTCAAAAATTTTAAAATCGTTGGCGGACCAAGTCATTCTGTGAGTCAGTCATGGATTAATGGTAAAGCTACTTTTTCTCAAAAGTATTCTTACATAATCAAACCTCTTAAAAAAGGAGAATTCAATCTTCCTTCGGCAAGCATAGAACTTGAAGGCAAAAAATTACAGTCGAAACCAGTAAAGATTATTGTAACTGATCCTGTAGAGGTTCCAAAAAACCCGAATGACCCAGATTATATAGCCGAACAAAATATTCATTTAGTAGCTGAAATTTCAAAAGCTAGACCTTATGTGGGAGAAGGTATTTATGTAGAATACAGACTATATTTTAGCAACAATGTTGGTATATATGACAATGCCGTTACAGAAGCTCCTCAATACAATGGATTTTGGAATCAAGAGATTAAAAGAGATGGTTCTCAAGTAAAAACAGCTATGTATAATGGAGAGCAATATCGTTATGCTGTATTAAACAAAGCACTTCTTATTCCTACAAAATCTGGAAAACTCACTATAGATCCAATGAAAATGGATATCGTTGTTGCTGTTCCTACTGGTAGAGGTGATTTCTTTGGAAATCCAATTACAAAACAAATTAGGAAAGAATATTCTTCAGCGAGAAAAACAATAAACGTAAAACAGCTACCTCTCGAAGGTAAACCAGAGAGTTTTACCGGTGCAGTGGGTGAATTTTCTTATGAATTAACTTCTTCAAAAAATGTTTTGAAGGCCAACGAATCCTCGCAGATAAAGGTTTCGGTAAAAGGTAAAGGAAACTTAAAACTATTTGAGCTTCCTAAAATTGAAACCCCAAAAGAATTAGAAGTTTACCAGCCTGAACGCAAGGAGAAAGTGAGTATTACTACTACTGGCTTAAACGGGTCCGTAATTGATAATTACACTGTTGTGCCGCAGTATAAAGGAAAGTATAAAATCCCAAGAACCGAATTTTCATATTTCAATCCTAAGGATGAAAAATATCATACCATTTCAACCGATGATATTTTTGTTGATGTAACTGAAGGGAAAGAGCTGGTCACAAGCTCTACTGAAAATCAAGTTGTAAAACAAAATGTGGTTACAACAGGTAAAAACTTTAGATATATTCAAACTTCGACAGATTTAGCACCAATTGTTAAATCGGACTTTTTCAAGTCGACCTTATTTTATTTACTATTACTATTACCAATTGTTTTTATTCCAATAGCAATACTTGTTAATAAAAAGAAGGAAGAAAGAAATGCTGATATCATTGGAAGTAAACAACGTAAAGCAGATCGTTTAGCTAGAAAATATTTATCTGAAGCTAAATCGCATTTAGGAAATAAAGAAGCATTTTATGAAGCTCTCGAAAGAGCTCTACATAACTATTTGAAAGCTAAATTAAGAGTAGAAACATCAGATATTAGTAGAGAGAAAATTAGTCAATTATTACAAGAAAAGGGTGTTGAACAAAACGTAATTAATGATTTTATCGGTGTTTTAAAAGATTGTGACTTTGCTCGTTACACACCAATTACTAACGTGCAAATGAATCAAGAATATGAAAAAGCAAAACAAGTAATAACCCAAATAGACAAGCAATTATGATGAGAAAAATCGTTTTACTACTTGCGTTTTTTACTTTAAATACTATCATATCGCAAAGTTCGAATGAGTTATTTGAGCAAGCCAATGAATATTATAAAAACCAAGAATATTCAAAAGCCATTACACTCTATGAACAAATTGAAGAAACAGGAGAAGTCTCTTCAGAGTTATTTTACAATTTAGGTAATAGTTATTACAAGATAAATAAAGTCGGTCCGTCTATTTACAATTATGAAAAGGCATTACTTCTTAATCCTTTAAATGAAGATGCACAAAATAATCTCATTTTTGCTAAACGCCTTTCTTTAGATAGAATTGAAGAATTACCGAAGTCGGTTCTACAAAAATTCAACGAGAATTATTTGAGCAAATTAAGTTATAATCAATGGGCAGTGTTGGCCGTAATTTTATCCTTTCTAACCTCATGTCTCTTCTTGTTATACTATTTTTCGCAAATACCTTCATACAAAAGGTTTTACTTTACTTCAAGTATACTTAGTGTGATTTTTTTAATAGCAGTTTTGTCTATAACGTTAAATCAATACAAGAAAGCTTCCAACACAATTCAAGCTATAGTTTACGCCACAGAAGTATCTGTTAAAAATGAACCTATAAAAAATGCTGATGAAGCTTTTGTACTTCATGAAGGAACAAAAGTATTTGTTTTAGATGAAGTAGATGACTGGAAAAAAATTCGTTTAGTGGATGGTAAAATTGGTTGGTTAAAAAAAGATCAAATCAATATTTTAAGTGTTTTTTAGCTTTTTTTAACAGCTAGCTCATCAAGTTTTCATATTTTTATCAACCTAGTAATATGAAAACGCCATTCTTAACATACTTTTTCGCTATAACTTTAATTACTTCTATAGCATTGCCTACTTATTTAAGTTTAAGTGAAAATGCATGTGAATATTCATTAGTTATTAATGATTTTGAAGACGATTCTGAGCAAACAGAAAAAAACCTTGATACAGATGTAAAAATAATCCATTCGTTTCAAGAAATGATTGCCTACAAATCGGTTAATACCGAAAACAATATTGTTTTTTTATCGAGAGAATATAGTGCTCTTTCACTTAAGGTTGACTCTCCTCCACCTGAATTTTTCTCTTAAAATCTCAAATACATTTCTGACAAATAACAAAAAAATAAACCGACAACTTAAAAAATAAGTTCAATAACTAATACATTATGTTTAAAAAAATTAAAAGTGATTTACCCGCTAGTATAGTGGTTTTTTTCGTAGCGCTACCTTTATGTTTAGGTATTGCTTTAGCAAGTGGTGCTCCACTATTTTCAGGTTTAATTGCAGGTATCATTGGTGGTATCGTAGTTGGATTTTTAAGTGGTTCTGAAATTGGAGTTAGTGGGCCAGCAGCTGGTTTAGCCGCAATTGTATTAACTGCTATTACCGCATTAGGTGGATGGGAAAATTTCCTTGTAGCAGTTGTTTTAGGAGGAATCATACAAATTATTTTTGGTGTTTTACGCCTCGGAATCATTGGGTATTACTTCCCTTCTTCTGTAATTAAAGGAATGCTTACCGGTATTGGTATTATCATTATTTTAAAGCAAATCCCGTACTTCTTTGGTATCGATAAAAATCCAGAAGGCGATTTTGCATTTTTGCAACTAGACGGTGAAAATACTTTTACCGAATTACTTAAAACACTAAACGCTTTACTTAGTGGAAACTTTGATAAAGGAGCTACCATTATCGCGTTAATTGCAATGGGAATCTTAATTCTATGGAGCAACGTTTTAAGCAAAAAAGGAAAAATATTTCAATTAATCCAAGGACCTTTAGTCGCTGTTGTCGTTGGAATCTTATATTTCTTTTTTACTAGAAATTCAAATTTAAACTTGTCTGCTGAACACTTAGTTTCTGTTCCAGTACCTGAAAGTTTTTCAGACTTAAAGTCGTTGTTAGCTTTCCCTAATTTTGCAGTAATTACAAGAGCAGATGTACTTGTTACAGGTTTCACAATAGCACTTGTAGCATCTTTAGAAACTTTATTATGTGTAGAGGCAACTGATAAATTAGACCCACACAAAAGAGTAACTCCAACGAATAGAGAATTATTAGCACAAGGAGCAGGAAATGTTGTTTCTGGTTTAATCGGTGGTTTACCAATTACTCAAGTTATCGTGCGTAGTTCCGCTAATATTCAGTCAGGTGGACAAACCAAAGCCAGTGCAATTATTCATGGATTCTTCTTATTAATCTCAGTATTAACAATTCCTCATATTTTAAATTATATTCCATTGTCTGTTTTGGCAGCAATTCTTTTCATTGTTGGATATAAATTGGCAAAACCTTCAACCTTTAAAGCGATGTATAATGGTGGATGGATGCAATTTGTTCCATTTATTGTCACCGTAGTTGGTATTGTTTTTACAGACCTTTTAAAAGGTATCGCATTTGGTCTAGCAGTTGGAATTTTTATCGTTCTATATAGAAGCTTCAAAAACTCGCACTTCTTACATAAAGAAGGAGAAGATATCGATGATGGAAAAATAAAAATGACACTTGCTGAAGAAGTTACTTTCTTCAATAAAGGGGCAATTTTAAAAGAATTAGATAATTTACCAGAGAACAGCTTTTTAGAATTAGATGTAAGAAAAACCAAATATCTAGATAACGATATTATCGAAATTCTGGAAGATTTTGCAGTAAAAGCAAAAGAAAGAAATATTAATATTAAGTTATTCTCAGAAAGAGGAGTCGTTGAAAACCCTCCTAGTTATATTGAGTTTTTCAAACTTAGACCAAAAGCTAGTTAGCAATTTTTAACTAATTATAAAGAAACCCCTAAAGACTATTTAGTTAAGGGTTTGGCAAATTAAAAGAAGACATAAAAACCATTAAACAACAACATAAAAATGAGAAATAAAGCATTAACAAAAGATTTACAGGCTGCTTATACACCGCAGTCGGTATTAGAAGACCTACTTGGAGGTAATGAACGTTATGTTGCAAATAATTTAACTAATTCTGACGTAACTGAATTAGTAAAACAAACTACTGGTGGACAGTTTCCTAAAGCGGTTATTTTATCTTGTATTGATTCACGCGTACCGGTCGAATTAGTTTTCGATCAAACTATTGGAGACGTGTTTGTTGCTCGCGTTGCAGGAAATTTTGAAAATACTGATATTTTAGGAAGTATGGAATATTCGTGCGCAGTTGCTGGTAGTAAATTAGTATTAGTTTTAGGACACGAGAGTTGCGGAGCAGTAAAAGCCGCATGCGATGGAGTAGAATTAGGAAATATTACAGCTATGCTAAGCAATATTACTCCAGCTGCAAAAATGGCCTCAGAGCAAGTTGATGGTGTAGCAGATTCTTCTAATAAAGAATTTGTTGCTCAAACAGTAGAAAACAATGTAAAATTAACGATTGAAAGAATTAGAGAAAAGAGTAAAATTTTACAAGAAATGGAAGATAATGGAGAAATATCTATCGTAGGAGGTGTTTATTCATTAGCAACTGGAAAAGTAAACATGTTATAAAATTATAACACAACCATAAAAAAAGCGATGATTAAATCATCGCTTTTTTTATACATTTTTATCTTCCGATGCGGGCTCTTCATCATCTCCTTTAATAATAGATGGGAAAATCATTGGCGCGATTTTTTTTACAGGACCGTATAAAATCGATTGTTCTAAACTTTCCTTTTTAACAAATGGAATTGTATCATTCATTTTTCCAAAAAAGATGAAAACCACACTTAAAATTAATCCGATTTTTAAGGCACCAAAAACTCCACCTAAAATTTTATTTAATATTCCAAGTGATGCGAAATCTGCTATTTTAGTTAATATTTTTCCTAGTAACGCAATAACAACGATAATAATTACAAAAGTTCCAGCAAAAGCAACAAGTGTAATATATTGTTCTGACCAATCTAAACTTGACTTTAACCAATCTCCTAAAAAATAGGAAAAATGAATAGCTCCATAAACACCTGCCACCAGTGCTACTAATGATGCTACCTCTACAAATAAGCCCTTCATTAAACCTCTTACAAAACCAAAAAGCAACAAAGAAGCTATAATAATATCAAATACATTCATCGTACTAGAATTTTAACAAATATAAATAACTCATTTGTATCTTTGCTGTTCAATTAAAAACGAATGAGTAAAGTTGGAAATTTAAAGGAGAAATGGGATTTTTTAGTTGCATCATTGTCTCAACAATTTGCTGAAGGTGATGAGTTAAATCTTGACAGTATCATATATCTTATTGGAGTTCAAGAACTCGGACAAGGACAACGACGATTTAAAAAAGATGAAAAAGTAAACTTGATGCATATTGCCATATGTAAACTTTTAGAACCATATGGATATTACGAATTTGATTACTTTGATGATGATGGCTGGCCACATTATAAAATGCTTACCGAACTCCCGAACTTAAAACCTGGAGAACAAACAGTTTTAATGAAGGAGGCTATTGTTTCTTATTTCGAAACAATTGATTTTTTTAATTAGGTAACACTTAATTTTCGAATCATTTTAGAAAGTAATTTAGGATAAAAACGTTTTGCATATACTCCTAACTTTTCCTTAGCTCCAGCAATATAAACTTCTTCCTTTTGGTTTGTTATAGCTTTTATCATCAATTTCGCAAACCTATCTGGATGAATTCCATTTGCTGTAGCAGTATCCATTGTGTTTTGTGGACTTCCATCTCCAGTTAAAGCATTCTTGGAAACATTTGTAGTAACAAAACCAGGACAAACTAAGGTTACCTTTATATTATCTTGATGAATTTCAGCTCTTAAACTATCGAAAAAACCATGTAACGCATGTTTAGTCGCTACGTATGAAGAGCGTAAAGGTGTTCCAATTTTACCGACGATGCTTGTGGTCACCACAAAATGGCCGGAATGGTTCTTAATAAAATGTGGTAAAATTGCTTTTGTTAGAGCAACTGTTCCCAAATAATTAATATCCATCAACTTTTTATCAACACTTATATCAGTATTCTTTACCAATGACCTCTGGCTAACTCCGCCGTTGTTAACTAAAATATCCACTTTACCAAAATAAGATATTGCTTCTTCAACTTTAGTATCAAAATTTGAATAATTCTCAAGATCTAGAGATAAAATTTTCACACTCTCTGGGTGCTTACATAATTTTTTCACCTCATTTAAAGCGGATTCATTCCTAGAAGATAATATTAATTTTGTATTTTGCTGCGAGAGTTGGATTGCCAGCGATTTTCCTATACCAGAAGAAGCTCCAGTAATCCAAATTATTTTGTTTTTAATATCCATTATTTTGAATAAAGTTTAGCCTAAAGTACTCAAATTAAATAAGAAATAGTAATTTTGGTACGCTTATTGAAATACTGGAAATAGAATTATAAATATTTTTTAAATAAATCCCTTGTTAACGATGAAAAGATTACTTGCATTATTAATATTTGTTACATCGATTGCAAATGCTCAATACTCTGTAAAAGGAACGATGACTCCTCCAGAAGAAAGTGATTGGGTTATTTTATACAAAATCGAAGGTGCAAAGCAAAAATTTATTAGTAACTCTACTATTGTATTTGAAGATGTAAACATTGGCGGGAATACTCAAAAGGTTGGTAGATTTGAATTGAATTTACCTGCTGATGCTAAAGAAGGTGCCTACAGAGTTACCTACAGAAACCAAGGAGCAGGTTTTGTTGACTTCTTTTTCAACAAAGAGAATGTAGAATTCGTATTTAATCCAGTATACCCGGAAGAATCTATTCTTTTTACCAAATCCAGAGAAAATAAAGTTTATCGCGAATATTTAGAAGCTATTGCTAAAGTTCAAAGAATTTTGGATTCTTTACAAGTAGAGTATTTAAAATCTGAGAATAAACAGGATAAAAAAGCATATAAAAAAGCGTACAAAGAGCAAGAAGAAATTCAAGATATTTACGAGGGTAAATCAGAGGGAATGTTGGTAAACACTTATATTAAAGCATCAAAACCAACTAATTCCTCTTCTATTTTCGATGATACTCAAGAATACTTAAATCACGTAGTAGGAAGTTTCTTTGATAACGTTGATTTTTCGAATAAAAAACTTTACAATTCGCCTTTTATCGTTGATAAAATTACAAACTATGTATTTTATTTAAACATTGCTGAAAGTCAACCATTACAGCAAAAATTATATAATGAGTCTATTGCTAAAGTTATGGGGTTATTAAAAGATGATAAAGTTAAAAAGGAGGTTACAGAGTATTTAATTACTCGTTTTGCAAATGCTAGAAACTCGGAGATAGTTGATGGACTTTTCGCAAATTATTATGATAAACTTCCAAGTGAATTCCAAGATCAAAAATTTAGAGATGATAAAGTTGCTTTATTACGTGCAACTGTTGGTAGAATTGCCCCTGATTTTTCTTGGAAAGAAGGTGAAAGTGATTATAAATTATCGACTTTAAACGATGGTGAAAAGTACTTATTAGTATTTTGGAGCACAGGTTGTTCACACTGTTTAAAAGAAATTCCACAATTACACACTTTCATGAAGACTCATAATAAAACATCTGTTATTGCTTTTGGAATTGAGCAAGAGGCAGCTGAGTGGACGGAATACATTAAAAAATTAGAAGGATGGCATAACGTGATGGGAACTCATCCTGATAACAAATGGGAAAATGAAGTTGTAAGAACCTACCAACTAGTAGGTACACCGACATATTTTATTTTAAACCAAGATAAAAAGATTATAGCAATGCCAAACTCTTTCGAAGATGTAAAAGACTACTTTGAAAATGGTAATGCCGACAAAGAATAATTTAAGTCATTATTAAAGTATAAAAGCGATGCAAATGCATCGCTTTTTTTATTTCAGAAGTGCAAAAAAGCATCTTCAATATGTTGAATTTCAAATGTTTTTTTTCCAACAATAGCGACAATATCGAAACGCACTTCGTTTTCTAAATCATTCTTTTGAATATAATAATCCATTGCAGAAGTTAGTAACTGAATTTTCTTTTGATTAATAAAATCTTGAGGGTTTCCAAAATAATTTGAAGTTCTTGTTTTTACTTCAATTGCTATTATTATATCTTCCTTTTTAGCAATAATATCAACTTCTGCTTTTAAATAACGATAATTTCGACACAGAATTTCGTAATCATTTTCTAAAAGGTAGTTAACGGCTAATTCCTCGCCCCTATTTCCCAAATCGTTATGCTGAGCCATAGCATTTTCTTACAAAAATACCTATATTTAGATTATTATGAATGAAGAAAAATTATTTAAGTACATTTCCTTTTTAAAGGAAGAATGTGCTCGCCACAGATATGATGAATACATCGATGAAGATGAAATCAATCAACTAAACATAGAAATTAAAAGATTTAAAAAGTACGTAATCGATTCTACTCTTATTTCTAATGCTTTTAAACAAGAAATTTATAAAATTGATTTTGACCTTGAAGAAACTAGACATAACAGATCGAAACCTAGTATTCTTTTCTGGTTATTTAGCGGTGATTATGGAAAAAGGCATGTGGAACAGGAAAACCGAAAATATCGCTTTCAAAAATTATCTAATGATTTGGAGAATCTAGAGTTTAGATTAAAAGCGATGTGACTTATTTAAAACTAAATATTAATCTCACCTAGTATTGGTCTACTAATATTATTCCGAACTTATTTCGGAATCTCACATTATTAATACTTCCATTGATGGGAACCTGAAACAAGTTCAGGTTGACATTAATG
Source organism: Tenacibaculum sp. MEBiC06402 (assembly GCF_049239625.1). Taxonomy (NCBI): domain Bacteria; kingdom Pseudomonadati; phylum Bacteroidota; class Flavobacteriia; order Flavobacteriales; family Flavobacteriaceae; genus Tenacibaculum; species Tenacibaculum sp. MEBiC06402. The sequence continues at coordinate 142,137 of NZ_JBMKKT010000095.1, read as the reverse complement.
TTTATTTAAAACTAACAGAAGAAGACTTATCGCCTATAAATAACTTAACTTCTCTTCCCATTAGTAAAGCTCTATTATCAGATTCATGACCAGCCGGAAAACCAAATAATACAGGAATGTCATCAGGAACAATGTCTAGAATTAACTGCTCTATCGAAGTTCCCCATGGAGTTGTATTTTTTCTAATTTTAGTCATATCACCAACAATAACACCTTTTACTTTATTAAAGTAACCAGCTCTTTTTAAACTCTGTAGCATACGATCAATAGCATATTTATATTCGCCTATCTCTTCAATAAATAAAATTTTACCATCCGTATTTATTTGACTATCCGAACCTAACATTGATGCTAGAATTGCTATATTTCCTCCTACTAAAACTCCTTCTGCAGCTCCTTTTTTATTGAATTTAGAAGATTTTATCGTGTACTGAAGTTGCTCTCCGAATAATACCTTTCTAAAAGTTTCTATCGTTTCTGGAATATCTTCAGGCTTATCTTGCACACTGGTTCCCATCATGGCGTGCAAGGTCTCTATTCCTAAATTATGTACATGATTGTGAAATGCTGTAATATCAGAATAACCAATAATCCATTTTGGTTGTTCCTTGAACTTTGTAAAATCAAGTTTATCTAAAATTCTAACCGAACCATAACCTCCTCTTGCACTCCAAATTGCTTTTATTTTCGGATTATCCAGTGCCTCTTGAAAATCCTGACAACGCTGCTCATCAGTCCCTGCAAAGTGATTAGCCTGAGTAAACACATGCTTTCCTAAAACAACTTTTAATCCCCAACTTTCTACTAACTTTTTAGCATCATCTATAACTTGTTCTCTATTTTTTAATATTCCTGCAGGAGCTACAATTGCAATCGTATCTCCCTTTTTTAAATACGGAGGTGTAGTTAATTTCATTGTTTTTTGAGCACTTATCTGGATTGCTGAAAACAGCATTAGTATCATGAATTTTCGCATAGGATTAACTTCTTCTAATCACATTAAAATCTAGTTAGTGTAAATGTAACAAAATAGAAGCGTGTTTTGTACTTTTGCACTTCAAAATACAAGAAAATGAGTTCTTCAAAAAGATATACTATAACAGCTGCATTACCTTATACTAATGGCCCTATTCATATTGGACATTTAGCTGGGGTTTATGTACCTGGAGATATTTATGCACGTTTTTTACGTTTAACAGGAAATGATGTTGCCTACATTTGTGGTTCAGATGAGCACGGTGTTGCAATTCCTATGCGCGCAAAAAAAGAAGGAGTTTCTCCTCAACAAATTATCGATAAATATCATGGTATTATCAAAAAATCTTTTGAAGATTTTGGAATTTCATTTGATAATTATTCTCGTACATCTGCAGAAATACATCATGAAACTGCATCAGATTTCTTCAAGAAAATGTATGCTGATGGTGAGTTTATTGAAGAAATTTCTGAACAATTATATGATGCTGAAGCAGATCAGTTTTTAGCAGATCGTTTTGTAATTGGAACTTGTCCTAAATGCGGAAATGAAGAAAGTTATGGAGATCAATGTGAGAAGTGTGGTACAAGTCATAACGCCACAGATTTGATAAATCCTAAGTCGGCAATTACTGGAAATGTTCCTGTTTTAAAACAAACAAAGCACTGGTTTTTACCTTTGGATAAACATGAAGCTTTTTTACGCGAATGGATTTTAGAAGGTCACAAAAACGATTGGAAAGCTAATGTATTAGGACAAGTAAAATCTTGGATTGATGACGGATTACGTCCTCGTGCGGTAACTCGTGATTTAGATTGGGGAATTCCGGTTCCTGTTGAAGGAGCTGATGGAAAAGTATTATACGTTTGGTTTGATGCTCCAATTGGCTACATTTCTTCTACTAAAGAATGGGCTGCTCGTGAAGGTAAGAATTGGGAAGATTATTGGAAAGATGAAAATACTAAGCTAGTGCATTTCATTGGAAAAGATAATATTGTATTCCACTGTATTATTTTCCCATCAATGTTAAAAGCTCATGGAGATTACATATTACCAGAAAATGTTCCTGCTAATGAATTTTTAAACTTAGAAGGAAACAAATTATCAACGTCTAAAAACTGGGCTGTTTGGTTGCATGATTATTTAGAGGAGTTTCCAGGGCAGCAAGATGTATTACGTTATACATTAACGGCAAACGCTCCCGAAAATAAAGACAACGATTTTACTTGGAAAGATTTCCAGGCTAAAAACAATAATGAATTAGTTGCCATTTTTGGAAATTTTATCAATCGTGTTGTCGTGCTTACTAATAAATATTATAATGGAATCATTCCTACTCCAAACGATTATTCTGAAGTTGATGAAGATGTTATAGAACAACTGAAGCAATTCCCAGATATTATAGCTAAATCAATTGAACGATACAGATTCAGAGAAGCTTCTCAAGAGTTGATGAACTTAGCACGTTTAGGAAATAAATATTTAGCAGATGAAGAACCTTGGATTCTTATCAAAGAGGATGAAGAGCGTGTAAAAACAATCATGTATGTAGCTTTACAAATTGCGGCTGCACTTTCCGTAGTTTCTGAGCCATTTTTACCATTTACATCATCAAAGTTAAAATCTATTTTAAAAACAGATAATAACTTAAGCTGGTCTGATATTTCCGAAAAAGAATCTTTACTTCGTGAAGGTCATGAGATTGGTAAGGCTGAATTATTGTTCTCAAAAATAGAAGACAAAACAATAGAAGCACAATTAGCAAAGTTAGAAGCAACTAAAAAAGCAAACGAAGCTGCCAATAAAGAAATAGAGCCTCAAAAAGACACTATTGAATTTGAAGACTTCACTAAAATGGACATTCGAATTGGAACTATTTTAGAAGCAGAAAAAGTAGCGAAAACTAAAAAATTATTAAAACTTAAAGTAGATGTTGGAATCGATGTTAGAACCATTGTTTCTGGTATTGCAGAGAGTTTTAAACCAGAGGATATAATTGGACAACAAGTTACTGTATTATGTAATTTAGCTCCAAGAAAAATACGTGGTGTGGAAAGTCAAGGTATGATTTTAATGACAGACGCTGAAGATGGATCTTTAGCTTTTGTTGAACCACAACAAAAAATTCAAAATGGCGGACAAGTCTGTTAACAAAAAAAAAGAGCCTTTTAAGGCTCTTTTTTTATTCTCTATTTATTTCGATAATAATACACAAATTGTAAAACTTAATTTATTCAATATTTTGTAAATTAGTGTTTTAAATGTTGTTACATGATTAAAAAATCACCCCTAGTTTTAATCTTATTCTGTAGTGCTCTTACCTTTGGACAAGAATTCTTAGGTGAAATCAATCATTCTTTAAAAAAATCCTCAAAATCAATAAGAGGGTCACTTTCTATAGTTAATCACAAAAACAACGACATTGCAACTTTCATCAGTGATAAAAATAACATCTACTGTTATTTGACAAACTCAAAATTTGAATCTAAAAAACAATTAATATTAACAAGAAACAGGAGATTTAGTGGTATTGTTGGGAAGACCTTTACTAGCGATAAATATACCTTTATTGTATCTGATAATAATACAAAACGTTTCGATAGAATTGAATTTGATTTTAAAAATGATACCGCATATTATAAGAATGAAAAATTTTATGCTAAAGGAATGACGCTTCTGCAATGCATAAATAAAGGAGATAAATCTCATTTACTTTTTTTAAAACACAAAACATCTGACTTAGTTGTTAAAACATATTTTAGCAATGGAAATTCTGAATTGAAAACGTTTAGCATTAGAAATAAAAGTTTGTTGCTAAACGATTCCAAAGAAACAAGTTTGGCTAAATTACTTTTTAATGTTTTGTATAATGATTATACGATTACTAAACTTCACTCTTTAGAACTTGAAAATAACACATCATCAAAAAGCTTATTACAACCTATTCCAATTGAAAGTGCTACAGATTTTACAAAACTTTATGTAACCAATAACACTATCAATATTGTTTTCGATAAGAATAAATTTTACACTCAGATTCTTTCACTAGACTTAGCACAAGAATCTATCTCCTTAACTAAAGTTAGAAAACCTTTTTTTGATATACCTAGTAAAAACAAAACAACCAATTCTTTTCTACTAAACAATCTATTATTTTCCGCAGCATGCACCAAAGAGCAATTGAAAATTAATGTCTACGATTTTAATAAGAAAAGTTTAAAAAAGAGTTTTGTTATTGATGCAAAATCGTTCCCTTTTCTTAGTTACAATATGAGCATCAAAGGAAAAAAACAGCGAAATTCTAAATCCAAAAAGAAATTCCTGAAACAACTTTCCTTTAGTGATATTGGAATTTTTGTAGAACAAAATTCTGATGGGTATCAAATAACAATTGGCGGAAAAAAACCAGCAACACTTGATAACCCAATGATTGGCGTAAATATGAGCAATAAAACCTATTTGTATTCCGTTAATAATTATCGAGGATTTTTAGATCCACATTCCTACATTCTAAACGTGTATCGTAAGGTAAAATCTACATATTTAAAATTCAATATCGATAAAAATTTAACTCCTGCTACGTCAAAGATTAAAGAGAATGTATATCACACTATAAATCGATTTCTTGGAGATAAGGAGTTAAAAAATAATGAAAGTCATTTTTTCAGATTGAATCAAAAAACGGTTTATAGTTACTATGATGAAAAGAATAATAGTTATAAATTTTTAGCATTCTAATTTATTAGATAGCTTTGAAATCTATTTTAGAATATACAAATGCTAAAAATAGCTTATCATCCAATTTACAATCATCCATTACCTGATACGCATCGCTTTCCGATGGAAAAGTATGATTTAATTCCTCAGCAATTAATTCATGAGGGTACTTGTACAAAAGACAACTTTTTTGAACCAGAAATTCCAAATAACAAGTATTTCTTTTCCGTTCATACACCAGAATATTTTTTCGATTTATTAAACATTACCTTATCTAAAAAAGAAGAACGTAAAATTGGTTTTCCATTAAGTGAACAACTAATTGCACGTGAAATGATTATTACCGATGGAAGTATGAAAGCTTCGGAATTTGCCTTAGAACATGGAATTGCTATGAATATTGCAGGAGGAACACATCATGCGTTTACAGACAGTGGCGAAGGATTTTGTTTGTTAAATGATCAAGCAGTTTCTGCTCGTTATCTTCAAAACAAAGGACTCATTGAAAAAGCTTTAATTGTTGATTTAGATGTGCATCAAGGAAATGGTACAGCAGAAATTTTTCGAGATGATCCTTCTGTTTTCACTTTTTCAATGCACGGAAAAACGAATTATCCTTTTCATAAAGAACAATCTGACTTAGATATTCCACTAGAGAATGAAACCAGAGACGAAGAATATCTTTCTCTATTAAAAAACACATTGCCAAAATTAATTTACGAACACCAACCTGATTTTATTTTCTACCAATGTGGTGTAGATATTTTAGAAAGTGACAAGCTCGGTAAACTAAGCGTTTCTCCAGAAGGTTGTAAAGAACGAGATCGATTTGTTTTACAAACTTGTTTCGATGAAAAAATCCCAGTAATGTGTAGCATGGGTGGCGGGTATTCCACAGATATAAATATCATTGTTCAAGCCCACGCGAATACTTTTCGTTTGGCTCAAGAAATATTTTTTTAGTTTATTTTTGCAATCAAAAAAATGCGTAAAAAAGTATTTACATTTCTATTAGTATCAATTCACTTTTTTATTTTGTCCCAAGAAGAAGTTGGTTCATTCATAAATACCTTAAAAAATAATAACGCAAATATTCTTGAGTCTTTTTCTGTTTTTAATAAGAAAACAAAGAATTTAGGTACCTTCCTAATTGAAAAGAAAAGAATTTATGGGTTTCTATTAGATCAGAACTTTAATCTTAAGACTAAACTTTTATTAGATGAAATGAATAAAAAATATAGTTTAGTTCTAGGTAAAATGTATGATTCTAATAATAATTTCAAGATCATCGTTTCAGATAAGAATAAAAGTAAATTCGCTATAATTACTTTTAATTTCTCTAATGGACAAACCTCATTATTAGAAGATACTTTTAACGCTAAAAAATTAATCTTCTTGCAAAGTATCAGTAGGGCAAACAAAGTTCACTTACTATTTTTAGATAGGAATTCATATAATATTGTTTCAAGAAATTATAAGTCAAATGGGGCGAACGATTCATTCTACTTTGACTTTAGTAATGAAAAATTCCTCATAACAAAAGACAAAGAAATTTCCCTAAAAAAATTAATCCCTGATTATTCGAACCCAGAACATAGAGAAATTAAAAATATTGCTTTCGAATTAACAAAAGTAAGTGAAGAATCCTATGATACAAATGTAGAATATGGATTACTATCTACAAATGTGAAAAGAAAACAAACATCTCCTATTTCAATAGAAACTACATCGAAATTAAGTAAGTTATACATTAGAAAAAATGATATTGTTATTACTTTCGATAAGAATAAGTTCTACACTCAAATTTTGTATCTCGATCTGAATACAGGTAAGTATAAATATGAAAAGGTTGAAAAACCCTTATTTGATGCTAAAAAATTAGATAAGACATCTAATTCATTTATAATTGATGATTTTTTACTTTTAATAACCTCAACAAAGAAAAGATTAGTTTTTAATATTTATAATTTGAAAAATAAGGCTTTAATTAAACAATTTAATATTAAAAATAAAGAACCTATACAGTTCAGTAATACGCCAATAATTCAAAAAGGTGGTGACTTTAAGCAATACAGAGAATTAGAGAAAACGAAGCAATTTCTGCGAAAAATATCTTCTTCTAAAATTGGAATTTCGGCTTTTAGAAATACTACTGGATATGAAATAACAATTGGAGGTAGAAAACTTGTTACTTCTGGAACCTTTGTGGCTGGGGTAATTGGAGGAGGACTAATGGGTGCTGCATGGGGTATTTCTGCAAGTCCAATTTACTCAAGTACAAACACCTCTTCTTTTGGAGCCTATTTAAAAAACAAATCTGTCCACATAAAGTGTCTTTTTGATTATAACTTTAATCATTTAAGAGGAAATATTGAAAAAAACATTTACGATAAAATTCAAGATTATAACTTCTCTAAAAGATCACCAAGAGATGAAGATATTTACGAGAATAATCAAGCCATTAGAAAACAAGAAGCGATAAATGTATTTAATATTGGTAACGAAACTATACTAGGCTTTTATTCAAGTAATTTTAAAGCCTATTACTTTTACAAGTTATAAACATGAAAGAAAAAGGAATATTAAAATCCTTCTTTTTTGTTTCTTTGTAACTCTAAATTCATTTTAAAAATACGTACTATCAATGCAGCTAATTTCATATATATCCTCAAAAACTTCTTACGCTCAAAAAAGTATTCAAAATACGGTTGAATTGTTGAATGAAGATTGTACAATTCCGTTTATAGCTCGTTATCGTAAAGAACGAACTGGAAATTTAGATGAAGTTGAAATCGGAGAAATAGTTGCATTAAAAGAAGCTTTTGAAACCCTAGAGAAAAGAAAGAAAGCTATTCTTAAAGCGTTAGAAGAACAAAAAGTACTTACTCCAGAATTACAATCAAAAGTTGAAAATGCACAAGATTTAACGACTTTAGAAGATATTTACTTACCGTATAAGAAAAAGCGTAAAACGAAGGCCGAGACTGCAAGAAATAATGGACTAGAACCATTAGCAAAAATCATCATGAGTCAGAAATCTGATGATTTAGATTATATAGCTTCTAAGTATGTAAATGACAAAGTTGAAAATGAAGATAAAGCTTTAGAAGGAGCTAGACATATTATTGCTGAGTGGATTAACGAACGAACAGATATCCGTAATTTAATTCGTAGAGAATTAGAACGTTTTTCTACTATTGTAACCAAAGTTGTAAAAACGAAAAAAGATGATGAAAATGCTCAAAAATTTAAAGATTATTTCGATTGGTCTGAGAACTTAAGTAGAATTCCTTCGCATCGTTTATTAGCAATTTTAAGAGGAGAAAAAGAAGGAATTATCCGAGTTAAAGTTGAAATTGACGACGATCGTGTCTTAGAAAAAGTAGATCGTAAATTGATTCGAAGTAATAATGAATGTGGCGCTGAAATTCAATTAGCAATTGACGATAGTTACAAACGTTTATTATTACCTTCTTTAACTACTGAAGCAATGAATGTTGCTAAAGAAAAGGCTGATGAATCTGCGATTACAGTGTTTAAAAACAACCTTGAACAACTCTTATTAGGAGCTCCTTTAGGAGAAAAAAGAATTCTAGCTATTGATCCAGGGTATAGAACGGGTTGTAAAGTGGTTTGTTTGAGTGAACAAGGAGAATTATTACACAACACCGCCATTTACCCAAACGCTCCTCAAAATAAAACTACAGAGTCAGCTTACACTATTGAACACTTAATTAAAAAATATAATATCGAAGCTATTTCCATTGGAAACGGAACTGCTTCAAGAGAAACAGAGCGATTTGTAAAGAATATTGCTATCACAAAAAATCTTGAAATCTTTGTAGTAAATGAAGCTGGAGCTTCTATATATTCAGCTTCTAAAATTGCAAGAGACGAATTTCCTAATGAAGATGTAACCGTTCGTGGTGCAGTTTCAATCGGAAGACGTTTAGCAGATCCTTTAGCTGAATTAGTTAAAATAGATCCGAAATCAATTGGTGTTGGTCAATATCAACATGACGTGGATCAAAATCAGTTAAAAAAGTCTTTAGACATCGTAGTTCAACATTGTGTGAATAAAGTTGGTGTAAATATCAATACTGCCAGTGCTTCTTTATTGAGTTATGTTTCTGGAATTGGACCAAAATTAGCAGAAAACATCGTAAATCATAGAAATCAAAATGGTGTTTTCAAAACACGTAACGATATTAAAAAAGTTCCACGTTTAGGAGGAAAAGCGTTTGAACAATCAGCAGGATTCCTACGAATAAAAAATGGTGACAATCCTTTAGATAATTCAAGCGTGCATCCTGAGAGTTATTCTTTGGTAAAAAACATAGCTAAAGATCTACGTTTAAAAACAGAAGATTTAATTGGAAACACAAAGCAATTAAAAGAGATTCAACTGAATAAATATGTTACTTCAGAGTTTGGTTTACCGACACTACAAGACATTGTAAAAGAATTGGAAAAACCAGGTTTAGATCCACGTGAAAAAGCGAAAGCTTTTTCGTTTAGTGAAGAAGTAAAAACCATCGATGATTTAAAAATAGGAATGGTACTTCCTGGTATTGTAAATAACATTACAAATTTTGGTTGTTTTGTTGATATTGGAATCAAAGAAAGTGGTTTAGTTCACATTTCAAATTTATCGGATACTTTTGTTGAAGACATCAATAAAATAGTTCGTTTACAACAGCAAGTTCAAGTGAAAGTTTTAGAAATAGATTTAGCAAGAAAACGCATACAATTAAGTATGAAAAAAGGAGGTTAAAAGTCGGTAATTTCGTAAATTTACGACACACTTATCTTCTTAAATTCTTTCTATGGAAAATATTGATGCTGCAAGACTACAAATGGCATTCACGCTAATTTTTCATATTGTATTTGCTTGTATTGGAATGGTTATGCCTTTTTTTATGGTTGTGTCTCATAAAAAGTGGCTCAATACAGGAAATCCAGTATATCTAAAACTTACCAAAGCTTGGCAAAAAGGTGTTGCCATTTTCTTTGTTACCGGGGCCGTTTCAGGAACTGCTTTATCTTTTGAATTGGGTTTATTATGGCCTGAATTTATGGAACATGCCGGACCTATAATTGGAATGCCGTTTTCGCTCGAAGGAGCTGCATTTTTTGTGGAGGCAATTGCACTCGGATTTTACTTATATGGTTGGAATAAAATTCCTCCTAAATTTCATTGGTTTACGGGAATTATAGTTGGAATTGCTGGTGTAGCTTCTGGTATACTTGTAGTTTCTGCAAATGGTTGGATGAATGCTCCTTCTGGATTTGATTATGTAGATGGAAAATTCCTAAACATTGATCCGGTAAAAGCTTTATTGAATCCTGCTTGGTTTACTCAAGCTTTACATATGGTTTTAGCTGCCTTTACCGCAACAGGATTTGCAGTTGCTGGTATTCATGCTTTTCAAATACTTAGAAGTAAACAAAAAGAATTGCATCAAAAAGCGTTTAAAATTGCCATAACCTTTGGAGCAATTGCTGCAATTTTACAACCTATTAGTGGAGATATTTCTGCCAAAGATGTTGCTCAACGTCAACCTGTGAAATTAGCGGCTATGGAAGCTCATTATGAAACTTCTAAAGGTGTTCCCTTGTATATTGGAGGAATTGTAGATCAAGAAAAGAAAGAAGTTAACTACAAAATAGAAATTCCAAATGCGCTTTCCTTTTTAGCTTTTGGTGATTTTAATGCAGAAGTAAAAGGATTAAATGATTTTCCAGAAGATGAAATTCCGAATGTGGCTATTGTTCACTATGCCTTTCAAATTATGGTAGGAATCGGTGGATTATTAATGCTTGCGGGTATATTCTTTTTCTTCTCTAACTGGAAAAAGAAACAGTGGTTTGATAAGAACCTCTTTTGGAAAGTATTTGCATTTTTGGCACCTGCTGGTTTTATAGCTTTAGAAGCAGGCTGGATTGTTACAGAAGTCGGACGACAACCGTGGATCATTCACAAAATAATGAGAACCAAAGATGCTGTTACACCTATGCCTGGGATTGTTTACAGTTTCTATTTATATGTTGTGTTATATACTATTCTAACAATTACCGTTGCTTGGTTACTGCGTCGACAAATTAAATCGTTAAACTCAACTCCAATTTCTAGCATATGATTTCAGTAGTTCTATTTTTTTTATTTTTCTCTTTGTTGTTATATGTGCTGTTAGGTGGAGCAGATTTTGGTGCTGGTATTCTAGAATTATTTTCTTCTGAAGACAATCAAAAAATTACTAAAAAAACAATCTATCGCGTTATGGGTCCTGTTTGGGAAGCCAACCATATTTGGGTTATTATTTTAATAGTAATTCTTTGGATTGCCTTTCCACTATATTATAAAGTAATGGTAACTTCATTACATATTCCAATTACCTTAATGTTATTAGGAATTACTTTACGCGGTGTTGCTTTTGTTTTTAGACATTACGATGCTTATGTAGATGAATCTCAACGTGTATACAATTGGTTATTTCATGTTTCTAGTTTAATTACACCAATATTCTTAGGGATGATTTTCGGAGGAATGGTAAGCGGTAAAATTGTTTTGATTACTAAAGACGTTCCTCTTGATTTTGTAGAAGCATATATTCATCCTTGGTTCAATATATTCTCTTTTTTAGTGGGCTTATTCTTTGCCAGCTTATGTACTTTTCTATCTGCTGTTTTACTTATTGGTGAAGCGGATGAAGAAGGATATCCTGTTTATGTAAGAAAGGCAAAAATCGCAACCATTGTTGTTGTGGTTTTAGGATTTATTACGATTGCCTATGGATATGTTACGAATGTAGAATTTGTTCACGGAATAACTAGTCATAGTGTTAGTATTGGATTAATTTTAGTTTCCGCAGCATTTTTATATCCTTTATGGTATACTGTTAAAAAAGGAATTAGAATTGCCAGTAGAATTTTTGCAGGAATTCAGGTACTATTAATTATTACAGTGGCTTTATATCCACATTATCCAAGTTTATTAATCACTAAAAGCGGAACTTTAAATTTATTAGAAAAAGTTGCACCAGAATCAGTGATTACTGTTTTAGGAATCTCTTTATTAGTAGGTGGTTTATTAATTGTTCCAGGATTATTTCACTTATTGAAATCTTTTAAAATGATTAAGATTTTGGAGAAAAACAATGAATAAACCTATTATTCAAAGCCAACTGAATCAAGATTTTTTAGTTACTGAATATAAAAAAACAACTAAAATATCGTTTCACCAAAAATAAAATGCATAGCTTTGCACTGTTCAAGTGGAACACCTTTTCAATTTTAGGGTAGTATTTAGTATTTAGTTTTTTGAGTTTTCTCTTCTTACCTTTTTTATTTCATCTTACTTTATTTTTTTAAGTGTTTAATAAACAATTTGACTGCTATATGTTGTTACAAATCAGTAATAATATTTATATCAATTCATAGTAGTTCTCCTTTAACAAAACAATATTTATAATTTAAAATTTAGTAAAGATGCAAGAAGGCACAGTAAAATTTTTCAATGATTCAAAAGGATTTGGATTTATCACATCAGAAACAGGAGAAGATATTTTCGTACATAACTCTGGATTAATTGATGAAATTAGAGAAAACGACAAAGTACAATTCTCAACAGAGCAAGGAAGAAAAGGATTAAATGCTGTTAACGTAGAAGTTTTAGCATAATCCATTCTATAAAATGACAAAGATTATGAACATCGAATCTTTGTCATTTGCATTAACAAACTTTCAAAATAATAACTTAACGTTCGTTATAACAGACAAATCATTTAAGTTATTCCTATTTATTCAAGGTTAAAACAAACAACTTTTTAAGAGTTTTTTTAATCGTTTCTTTATTAAAGTTGAATTTTAGATTACACTTCTTTATCAACTTGAGAAAATAAATACTTATTGTTTAAATATAATCTTTAAGAGCACTTCTCTTAATAATAAAACTGACACTAAAAAGTAATCTAACTTCAGATTTTGGAATTACTTCCAAGCTTTACAAGCTATTGTAAATAACAGTTTTAAAGGTTTTTTAAACAACTCTTATCAAAAATTAATAGACAAGAGAACTATTTTATATTAATTAAAAGACTTAAATATGGCTTCAAAATCGCAAATAACATTTAATAAAAAACAAAAAGAGAAACAAAAGGCGCAAAAAAAGAAAGCGAAAATGGAAAAGAGAGAATTGAAAAAAACAGAAAGCAGTAATGGACTTAAAATAAATTGGTCAATCGCTCCTAAGAACAGAACGTTAACTCCTAATGATAAGGCTTCTAAAGAAGCTCAAAGAATAAGACACATTAATGTTTAGTTGCTACAGTTTAAATTATATTGAACTAACGGACGTTGGTGAACCTTTTAAAACACCCACTTGGAAGAAAAAAATTGTTTCTATAAAAAAACAATGAGCCTCATCATACTAAAAATTATGACGAGGCTTTTCTTTTTCACATTTCTTTCCCCAATAAACTAAAAGTAAGCATAGCAAGAATCGAACTCGCATCTTCAGGGTCGTAACCTAACGTTCTATCCGTTGAACTATATGCTTAAATATTACACTACTTTATCAGCACATGATGAACTTGCAAATGCATGAGGTTTGGCTTTAAACTCAAATCCCATTCCTAAAATATATCCCATAGCATCTTTTAAAGCGACATTTGATTGAAACTTAGCATCTGTATTAATGTCTGCATGTACTTCCAAACCTACATTATGTTTATCTAGAATATTGCAAATTGCATATGCAACTTCCACCGACATTGTTACTTCCTTTAGCATACGTTCTTTAATACCAATTTGCTTAATTCCTTTAAAATTTTTCATAAACATAAAACCTCCTTTTCCTTCTCTCAAAACAACAACTGCTGTTGCATATTCAATGTGAGATTTATAAGCTTGTGAATCTGATCCCACGCATACTTTAAGTTTATATCCTTCACTTAATTCTCTTACAATCGCTTTTTCTACAATTTCTGTAATTGGTTCTTGAAAAATTTTACCACTAAAATTTCTCCAATTCTGATTAACAATTTTCATCTTTTCTTTTCTTAAATTCTCTTTTTCTTGTAGAACAAATAGTCCCGAAATGTCGGGAGAACCTATATCTTCGGTGCTTCAAACCGACGCATTGACCAACTTTGCTATTGTTCCGTTTTTGGGTGATTTCGGGGCTCGAACCCTATTCTTCTCATCCACAATGAGACGTTTTACCAGTTAAACTAAAACCACCATTTGTAAACCTGATAGGATTCGAACCTATACAACAAGAATCAAAATCTTGTATGCTAACCTTTACATCACAGGTTTATTAGTGCAGGAAGAGAGATTCGAACTCTCAATATTCTGATTCTAAATCAGACGCGTATGCCATTTCCGCCATTCCTGCTTTTGTTGAGACATTGGGATTCGAACCCAAGACTCCTGTGTTAAAAGCACAGTACTCTGCCAACTGAGTTATACCTCATTTTAAATGACTCGGGAATTTTCTTTTTCCTGATTAGCCATGATAATTCATAAATCATCCCAAGTCATTAAACACACTCTCCTTTCTAAAATTTGTCTGGGAAGCAGTCCCGAAGCTTCGGGAGAACCTACAACCTCCTGCCTCCAAAGCAGGTAAACAACCAATCGTTATCTTCCCAGTATTGCGGTTCATACGAGAATCGAACTCGTATCTCCCGAGAGACAGTCGGGAAGGTTAACCATTAACCACAATGAACCATTTTGTACTCAACCTTGGATTACTCATCCTTAATTATTTCCTCTTGAAATCGTGAATACTTCGTATTTCGAACCAAGACTTAACACGGCTTAAACTGAACTTCGTTCCTGCTTTCGAAAGAGTATCATTCTCAGCAATCTCTGCCAGTTGGGCTAGTGGAGCTTTTTGTACATCTACTAAGATTCGAACTTAGACTTAGAGATTAGAAAGCTCTAGTGCTATCCATTACACTATAGATGTATTTTGCGGAGAATAAAGGAATCGAACCTTCACCATTATTACATGGACTTAATTAGCAGTTAAGCGTAACAAACCAATATTTACCTATTCTCCAATTTTGTGGAAGTGATAGTCCCGAAACTTCGGGAGAACCTACACGCTTATTAAAGACCAGATTTACAGTCTGGCGAGCCAACCAATTGCTCAACACTTCCTATTGCCAATGAACTTTGAAACAAGGATGAGATTGTTATACTATCTCATTGATTTCCAAATTGGATTTCCATAATTCTCAAATCAATTTGAAATTATTTCAATCATTGAAACAAGGATGAGATTCGAACTCATAAAAAACGGAGTTGCAGTCCGCTGCCTTAACCTTTCAGCCACCTTGTTATTATGCGGAAGAAGTGGTCCCGAAATTTCGGGAGAACCCACACGAGTCGTTAACTCCGAACGGTTTTAACTCGAATAATTCTAGTTTCTTATGGACTCGTTGAATTCATAAACTCATTTCAAAACCGTGGCCACCGCCAATTGGCTTGCTCTTCCTTAATTTTACGTCATAAAAAAAGCATCTCTTTTTAAGGAGATGCTTTTAATTTTATACATATAAACTAATTGTTAGTTTATACCATCGTAATATATCTCCTTTAATAAAATGAATAGTTTATCTCCGCATAACTGAAGATCAAATCCCGGATCACTATATCGGAACTGATTTGTTATATTATGTTTTGAATAATGTTTCATTTTATATCGTTTTTATAAATGTCTTTTTTACTTCGTTTTGACGTTGCAAATATGGAATGTATTTTTCAATTACACAAGAAATATTTTAATTTATTTTATTGATTTTCAATTAGTTATGTTGTTTTTAAACAATAGGTTCCCTATCCGTTTTTCAACGGATTTTAAACACTTTTACAAAGGCCTGTCTCTCAATTGTTTTCAGTTTTTATCGCTTTATGTTATTTCTATTAGTTGAGCATTTTCTTTCTTAAATTTTTTTTCATAAAAAAAGCGTCCAATTCAATTGGACGCTTTCATTTGTATATATTTCTTTTCTAAACTTTATAAATCATACTTAAATATTGAATACATAGCATCCTTTTCGCCATATTCTCGGGCGAAAATCATAAGAACAAAGTCCTAATTGTTTACTATGTATTGCTGTTATATTCATTTTTCAGTTACAAAACTAATTATTTTTTTTGATTTTACTACTTCCTGAAGTAAAGTCTAAATGAAAAGAGGTAAACTAATGAAAGCTTACCTCTTCTATTTATTCAAAAATTATAGAATTAACCTAATCGTTAATCTCTACAATTAAAGTATCATTTATTACAACAGATCCAATACCAACTGGAAAGAACTGTAACTCTATAGTTTCTGTTCCTTCAGTTTGTCCGTCGTTGATTATTGTGATAACATTATTTACTATATGTTCTAAATCAACACTTGCATTGTAACCGTAATAATATCCATCTTGTAATAAGAATGGACTTACATCGAAAATTTTTGGAATGTTAAAACTAAAATCTTCATCTAAAGTAGCCGTTCCACCGATTACTCTAATTCCAATTTGACCAGAAACAACATCAAAAAATTCTTGTCCATCAAATCTTTCTTCAACTAATGCCTCTTGTTCTATGGTAAAAGAAAAAGTATTTCCTTCTTGAACTGAGACAGTCTCTTCCTTTACAATTGCCGCAGATGAGTTTTCTCTAGGGATATCTGGCACACTAACATCTTGATCACATGAAGCTAATGTAAGTCCAACAACTACAGCTAGTAATGATTTTATATTTACTATTTTTTTCATCTTTAATACTTTTTATTAATTAACATCCCAAAAAATCTTAGAAGAGAAAGCATCACTTCTAGTTTGAGATTTAACATTTTGAGAGTTTCCTGAATACTCAGAAGCTGGATATAATAATCTTACTGGAATATTACTATCTGTACTAGCATTTGGTAATGGTAAATTACTAGGGAAACCTGTTCTATTGTACTCAATCCATAACTCAGCCCCAGATACACTTGTTAAAGCAATCCACTTTTGAGTAATAATCGCTCTTAATGGATCTCCTCCATTAAATCCTAAATCCGCATCTGCATCTGTATTTGTAATGTAAGTTGCAGCGTCGGTTGCTCCTAAATAATCAAAAGAAGCTGTAACTCCTTGATCAAACAACATTTTAGCATTTCCAGTTAAATACCCTCTTTGAACAGCTTCAGCTTGTAGAAAATAGCTTTCAGCAGCTAACATAATTGGTAAGTCAGCATCTGCACTTTTTAAAACTCCATCTCCAATAGAAGCCGAATTTCCTGTACCATTTTGCTGAGTTCCTGCAAATGTGTTACTATTTCCTGTGTTAGGCTTCCATAATCTGTTTAATCTTGGATCATTAGAATTGTCTAATAAATTAAATGCAAATTCAGATGGTCCTGTTTGTCTACCTTGTGCAGTAGGAACATTAACTGGTGTAAAACCATAAACTTCCCAAAATGGATTTTGTCTGTCATCAGCGTTAGAATATCCTGGATTCACAGTTACATCTTGAGTAATAAATTGTGCTACATTTAATTCTGCAAATTTAGTAGTAACGTACGTTCCTAATGTAGCATCTGATTGAGCTTTTTCAGTCAAACGAATTAATAACCTTAGTTTGATTGTATTTGCAAAAGCTCTCCATCTACCCATATCACCATTGAAGGTAATGTCATTTATACCAAACTCTTCAGAACCAGCATTGATCATCGCCATTGCTTCGTCTAAAGAATCAATAAGACTCATATAAATATCTTGAGCATCGTCATATTTAGGGAACAAATTATCAGTTCCTTGAAAAGCCTCAGAATAAGGTGCATCTCCGTATAAATCAACGATATATTGAAAATAAAACGCCTTCAAAATTTTTGCTGCCGCTTTTTGATTATTCCAATTCTTATCATCATTATATTTTTCAATAGTAGCGAAGTTAGAAGTGAAACGGTAAATATTATCCCATACATCATCATAAAATGTATTAGAAAATTGGTATCTGCTTTCTAAACCATAGGCATCGTTAAATGCTAAATAGTTACCAGACCAAGCAACACCCATCCAGTTTCCAACTCTATTTAAACGATTAGCATACGTCTGTGCACTTAACGCCTGAGCCCCTACAATTAACTGGTTTGGAGTAAGTTCATCTAAATTTTGATTATCTATACTATCATTTACATCTAAATAATCACTACAAGATACTATGCTTATACAAAGCATTAGCATTGATATTATTTTAAATCTATTCTTCATTTTTATTTTTTTAAAATCCAACATTTACTGAAAGTGTATAGAATCTTGTTGGTGGTGTAATTCCATATCCACCAATACCAAATCTACCCGCAAATTCAGGGTCGTTATAATCTAAGTTTTGAGAAGGTAAGCTTGTCCATAAGTTTCTTCCACTAACTCCAATATTCAACCTTGTTAAACTTAATTTTTCAATAAATTTATTAGGTAAATCATAACTAATAGATACTTCTCTTAATTTAAAAGCAGTTGCATCTGTTATGAAGTTTTCATCGATGTCATTATGATCTCCTGTATAGTAATCATATGCATTGTTATATGGGTGATTTCCTGGTACACCATTCTGTGATAAAACAGTTGTGTTATCAGTACCTGTTCCTTGTACAGTTGAGTTAGGGAAAACGAATGGTAAACGATCATTGTAAGTCGTTTCAATTGTTCTACCTTGACCAGAAAGTTGGTTTTTAATTCCAGAATAGAATACGTGCCCTGTTCTGTAATCAGCAACTGCTGCTATACTAAATCCTTTGTATTTAGCATTTAAAGCAAAATTTAAAATATAATCAGGAGTAGTTTGTCCTAACGTTTTTAAACCTGCAGCAATTTGAGGTGTTCCGTTAGCATCAACCACGACTCTACCTTGATCATCTCTCTCGTAAGCAGTTCCTTGTAAAATCGGAAACTCCTGACCTTCAATAGCATAAGCACCAATAGTTCCAGGACCATTAAAAACCTCAACTCTATCAGATTGATCTGTTACTTTATCAACAGTCGTTCTAAACGAACTATAACCTACTCTACCGCTTAATTCAAAATCTTCTGTCCTAATTGGTGTAAATCCTAAATCTACTTCTAAAGAAGTTGAACTAGTTTCTCCCACGTTAATTAAAGAATTAAAAAATCCTGTAGCTGAAGAACTAGAAATATTTAATATCTGATCAGTGTTTTTTCCGAAAGAAGCAGATGCATCTAATGTTATTCTTGGACCATTAATATTTAAAAACTCCAAGTTTACATTTGCTTCAAAAGAATTGATGAACTCATTTTTAATGTTTTGGTCAACAATTGCTCCTTGTCCAACCAAAGATACTAATCCGGTATCTGGGTAAAAAGTATCATTTACAGCAACTGTAGAAACTTGTTGAGGAGCTAACGCAGTAGCATTTCCTGTTTTTACGAAACTCGCAGAAACTTTTGCCTTATGGAAAAATTTAGTTTTGATTTCTGGGAAAGCCTTAGTAGGTATAAAAGCAACACCTACAGATGGATAAAAGAAGCTTCTGTTTGCTTTTGGTAATACTGAATTCCAGTCATTTCTTCCCGTCATGTTTAAGAATAAGTAATCCTTATATCCTAAATCAATCTGTCCAAAAACACTTATTGTTCTACTTTTAGTATTCTGCTCGAAAATGTCTGGAATAGAAGTAATATTTGATAAATTCCAGAAACCTTCACTTGCTAAATCAAAACCTCCGTTCACTAAACGTGAAAATCTTCTATCCGTAGCGTTCATACCGACGTTAGATTTGAACGTAATATCTTCAGTAAGATTATAATCAAAGTTAACTAATAAATCAGTATAAATGAATCTTTCTGACTTATTATCAATTTGATAGAAAGATCTAATAGATCTATTAGTTCCTACATAATTATCAGTATCTAAATACGAATTTCTTCGAACCTCATCATCATCTTGGATATTTCTAACCGATGAACGCAAAATTGCATTTACATTATCATTAAACTGATACGTAAGTTCACCTGATAAATCAAAAATTCTTCTTGTTCCTAATCTTCTATCATTTTGTAAAGTCCAGTATGGGCTTGTGTCATAAATAGTCCAGTGATCATTATTATCTCCACTATTAAACGCCTCGATAGGAACGTTTCCTGGTGTATTTGATAAACGTTGGTACATGTTTCCTCCGTTAACATCTTCAGTTGACTCCTCAGTGTATCTAGCAATACCTTGAATCGACCACTTATCGATTTGTTTACCAGAAGTTAATGAGAAGTTATGCTTAGACAACTCACTTGTAGGTATAACTCCATCTAACTCTTGGTTTAAATAACTAAAGTTTATAAAACCAGTTTTCATACTTCCTCCAGCAATAGATATCGCATTTTGAAGGTTAAAGCCTGTATCGAAGAAAGGTAAAATATTGTCCTCGATATGCTTGTATTCGAAGTTTCTAAAATTACCATTAGCATCTGGTGTACCTACTGAAATAATTGCGTTGTTGTAAGGAACTCCCCAAGAACCTTGATCAACTGTTTCAATATTACCACCCCAACCTTGACCGAAACGATCTTGTGTTTCAGGTAAAAAAGCAATTTCTTCAACAGTTACAGAAGATTTTAAGTTTACTGAAAATTTATCAGCTCCCTTTACTCCTTTTTTAGTTGTTACAATAATTACACCTGCAGCACCTAATTCACCATATAAAGCAGCTCCATTAGCTCCTTTAATAACGTTCATAGATTCAATAGTGTTAGGATCTAAAGTTGATAATATTTCTGCAGAAGAAACAATATTATCAATTACAATTAATGCTGAGTTATTTCCCGAAATAGATCTGTTACCACGAAGAGTAATTTGCGTATTTGGTGTTAAACCAGCAGAAGTTGTATTAATTTGTAAACCTGAAACTTTACCAGCTAAGGCTTGGACTGCATCGGGGTTACTTGCTTGGTTTAATTCGTCTGCTTTTACAACCTGGTTCGCCGTAGTAATTTCGTCCGGCTTACGTTTAATACCGATTGCAGTTACAACTACTTCATCAAGCACGTTTGAATCTTCAACCATCTGTACATTAATAGTACTATCTGTTGAAACAACTTTTTCTACAGTTTTCATTCCTACGAAGCTAAATACTAAGGTATCACCAGTATTTGCTTTTATAGAATAATTTCCATCAAAATCAGTTTGAACTCCTTTAGATGTTCCTTTGATTACAATACTAACTCCCGGTAGTGGACCACTTGAGTCAGTAACATTACCCTGGATTGTTTTTTCTTGTGCAAAAGATAGTTGCATAAAGAACAACAACAATAGGGTCAAAAATCCTTTTGACTTTTCTTTCATTATGTTTTTCATTTTTAATTGATTCTTAACAAAAGTCATGAATAAAAACTAGTTAAACAACACAATCTTTGAATATTTTTCACTTACAATTAACTATTGAAATGAATTATTAAATTATTGGTAAATTTATTTTAAGAAACATGAATTTTTATCAATTGTAATGAATTGAAAATAAATATACTAAGACGATTTTCTTCAGACTATCATTTACATTCCGTTTTAGCTTCCTGTTTTCTTAAGTATTGTTTCATTCAATTAAACTACGACTTAACTTTTAAGTCATTCACCGAATGAATGATGTATTCTGAAAATATTTAATCTGCTACGCTCCAGATTAGCGTTAACTTTGAAATAAAGTAAAATGGTATTAATCAGGGTTATATATTTACAAAAACTCGGGTTACATATGAAGGTCAAATAAATGATAAAAAGAATATCCCCTAAATTAATTCTTATACTACTAATAGTATTTAACAGTCAATTTTCTTTTACTCAAGAACCGTTAAACTCTTCAGAAAAATTTCATAAAACTTCCGGTGATGTTTTGGTAGGGTTACTTCCTGCATTATCGTTAACTTCAACTTTTATTTGGAAAGACGGTCAAAAAGGAACCTTGCAATTCTCCGAATCTTTGATAAGTACAATTGCTATTACTTGGGGGTTAAAATTATTAATTGATAAAGAACGTCCTAATGGAGAAAGTTTAAATAGTTTTCCATCAGGACATACCTCTGTTTCTTTCGCAAGTGCTGCTTTTATTCAAAGACGATATGGTTGGGAATATGGAGCTCCTGCTTATGTGTTAGCTGGTTATGTAGGATTTTCTCGCATTAAAGCCAAAAAACACGATTCTATAGATGTTATTGCAGGTGCTATTATTGGAACCGGTATGAGTTATATATTTACAAAACCGTTTAATCTTGAAAATAAACTAGCTGTTTCTCCTAGCTTTTTTGATGACACACCTACGTTAAAATTTACATTTAGTTTAGATTAATTTTTCACTTACATCATTTTTGATTGCCCAATTTAGAATCTTTGCTATGTTTTTAGCATCATCTACTCCTCTATGGTGAGTTCCTTCAAGATTGATATTAAGAACTTGCAAAGCTCCTTTCATTCCTACTTTTTTAGGTAAACCTTTTACTTCAGAAAAATATTCTTTGACATTGATATGTTTGTGTGAAAGCGGATATTCAACATTTCTAATTTTGCATTGGTTTTTAATCATTTTTAAATCATAGAAACCGTAACTCGCCCAAACATATTCTTTAGGATTGTACTCTTTTCTAATTATATCACAAGCTTCTTTAAATGAAACTCCGTTTTTATCTAATTGTTCTTGTGTAATTGTAGTAAGCTTTGTACAAAACGAACTCACTTCCGATCGTTCAGGTTGTACTAAAATTCCTTTATTCTTAGAAATTTCACCTGTATCGGTATCTAAAATACAGATACCAAATTCTATAATTTCGCTTACCTGTCCGGATGGAATTTTTCCATCCCAACAAGTAGCTTCTATATCTATAACTATAATTTTATTCTTATTCATTTCTATTTATTTACTGTGAATATGTCTTTCAACTGTTTCACCATATTACCGTTTCCAGAAACTGTAATTTCTCCAATTTTATCAGCAATTTTTTCAACATACTCCATTTCTTTTAACTTAAACAACATTTCGTTGTCTTCCATTAATTTAGCCGTATTTAATAAACTTCTTGTTGAAGCAGTTTCTTCTCTTCTGGTAATAATATTTGCTTGCGCTCTTTTTTGTGCAACTAATACTTGATTCATGATTTCTTTCATGTCTCCAGTTAAAATCACATCTCTAATTCCGCAGTTAATTACCTTGACACCTAATTGACCCGCTTCTTTAGATACTTGATCAAACACAGCAGTTGCAATGTTTTCCTTTTTCTCTAATAACTCATCTAAAGTATAAGTACCAACATAAGTTCTTAATGCTAATTGCATTAATATGTACAATTGCTTTTCGAAGTCTTTATTTTCTAAAAGTGCTTTTTCAATATTTGTAACTTTATACTGAGTAAAAAAGTTAATTCTAATATTTGCTTTGTCTTTTGTTAATAACTCTTGACCTGCGATTTCCATTTGTAACTGTCTTGTATCGGCTTTCGCAATTTTGATTGTAGTATCGTTTCTCCAGAATCTGTAAGTTCCACCTGTTAAGGTTTTCGTATACACATCATTTACTAACAATACTGCTTTTTCATAAGCGGCTACTTCAAATACTCTGATATATTTTGATAATTCGTAATTTCTAAATAATGATTTCTCAATATTTTCTGTGATGTCAATTTTATTTAAATCAACTCTTTTGAATTTTCTGTCAACCAAACCTTTCCAATACACATATCTTCCGGCCTGTAATGTAGTTTTGAAGTTATTATTTTCATAAACCAATACTAACTCATTATCCTCAACTTCAACAAGTTCTAACATATTAGCTAAAACCTCATCTTTTAATAAAATCTCTAATGCTACTGATGTTCTAAATTCTTGAGTTAAATCGTACATAACTACGTTTTGGTTTAAAAACAACCAGTGCTTTCCTTGTGTAATTACTTTTTGATAGTCTCCTCCTTTGAAAACTAATCCTACTTTTCCTGCATTAATTCTTACTCTTTTCATTTTTCTAGTTTTATTTTTTGTTTGGTTTTAGTGAATACTAAAACACTCTTATTTAATTTTTTTATAAAAGCGATATGTCTAAATTCTTTTCAAAGCACGGAAATAAACAATCTAAAAAAAGGCGATAATTCGTTTTTAAAAATGGATTGAAATCTAATCTGACTTCAACTGATTTGTAAAAAGTTATTACTTTCTAGTTTTAGTATTGAAAATCTCAAAGTTCTTGTCAAAGTGTTCATTTAAGAACTCATTCAGAACATACCAACTTTCTTTCCTAACATCAGTTTTACAAGATGATGAGCTTTGGATCGGAGTCGAACCGATTCGCCGTTAGGCTTACCTCAATTACCAGATTATCAGTCTAGCGCGTCTACCATTTCGCCATCCCGAATTTTCGGGAGTGGGATTCGAACCCACGAATTAAAAAATCTATCGTTCTTGCCAACTGAACTACATAAACTATGTTTATGACGGGAATCGAACCCGTGACCTATAGAATGATGATTATTTTTTGGCTAATAATCGAAACCTTCAAATCAAGTTGCATATACAAAAGCGAATACAAATTTTGCACGATTGTACACAATGGTGTTATACAGAAACACGCAACAAGACTCGTTTGATATTTTAAATATTTTAATGAACTTTTTTGTTCCTCTTATCAGATTCGAACTGATACTCCTTAAAAATAAGGCTGACTGGCTCTAAATGCGCTTCCCTACTCTTAAACTTTTAATTTCGGTGCTTCTGCAAATTCTATTCATTAGTATGCAAGTTACTAACAACATCATCCAATCACTCCGTGGCTACGAAACAAAGGTCTTTTACCACAGCTCTTCCTTTTGAGCTAAAGAGGATTTTAATTTGCCTCATCATAATCCATTTGTTATGATGAGGCTTTTTCTTTTTCTACTTTCGCTTTTACAAGCTTTTTTATTCTTCTTTTTCATAATTACACTGCAAATATGTTGTGTTATTGCGCATTGTATTTGCGTAGTGAAAATTATTTATAGTTTTTCTCGTAAATTTTATCTCTACGATCAATTTCCGCAAGCGGACTTCCTTTGAATGTATTGATATTTACAAATCCATTTTCTTCAGTAATTAGAGATTCGGAAGGTTTAACAGCTCCTCTTCGAATGTTCCCATAATCACCGGTTAGCTTTTTCGTAGCTGGATCTACATCTCCCCACAGTTTATCAGGTTTTCCGCTATCAATTGGTTCTACATAATAGGTGATTCCTGTAATCTTAGATTGTACAATAAATCTTCCCGTGTTATCTGTATTCTGTAAAAACCTGTGTAAAACTTCTCTTCTCATAATTATTGATTTTAAAATTATTTCTTCTTTTTCTTTTCTTTTTTACCTTTTTCTTTCTTTTTCTCTTTAGGCATCTTCCCTTTTATACGTTCCTTTTCTTGATCAATCGTATATAAATAGTCATTATTATAAGTAACTCGCTTCGCTTCTTTTAAAGCTTTCAACGCTTTTTTATATGCTCCACATTTTTCTAAATACTGAGATTTCTTTACGTATAAAACTCCTTTGTCTGCACCTTTAATTGTTAATGCAAAATCTATTAATCTCTCCGCCTCTTGATTGTCATCATTCCATAGCAATACATTGATGTAATGTGGATATACATGAAAAGCATTTATATTTTCTGTGATTGCTTCTGCATAATATTCCTTAGCTTTTTCAAAATCATGTAATCGTTCTGCATAAATCCTTCCCATTAAACATAAAGCCATAACATTTTTTTCATCATATGCTAAGGCATAGGTTAACGCCTCGATTGCCTCTTCTAATTCATAAGGATATGCATCCAATGCCTTAAAAATGTAATTATTCGTTAGTGTTTTCATTTTAGTTTAATTCTTTTCGCAAATCACTTTTTAATTGACCGCGTTTTGATTTATAATTTTTCTTTTTCTTCTGAATTTTAAAATCTGTGCCAGTAAATATTTGAACTGGATTACCTCTTTCTAAATTCAAATGATTTTCCCATTCGTCTTGAATATTCTTTTGTAATTGCTGAATATTATAGTTTGCCAACTGTTCTTTTAATCTATTAATCGCTAACTTTTTATTTTGATGCTGCGATCTACTTTCTGAAACTAGTACTTGTACTCCTGTTGGAATATGTTTTGCTCGAACTGCCGAACTCACTTTATTTACATGCTGACCGCCAGGTCCAGAACTACGAATTGCCTGAAACTCTATATCTCTCTCAAAAACTTCTAAAGTCTTCAACTCCTTTAATTCAAAACAACCGATAAACCAATTTTTACGTTTATGGTATTTTCTAAAAGTTGATTTTCCAATCCACTGAATTGTTCCTAACCAATCTTTTAAAAAGAGTGTTAGGTTTTGACCTTTAAGTTGCAATGAAACAGACTGAACTGTTCCGTTCTCAACTCCTTTTTCTTGATGCAGAATCGTATATGATATTCCCTCATTCGAACTATTTTTAATGAACGTTTTTAAAACTTTTGCAACTACCCAAGTACATTCTGCCGGACCACGCCCTGCTGTAAACTGAATTGTTTTTGTTTCCATGTATTAAACTATCCTTCTAAAGGATTTTCTGATAACAATGGATTACCAACTGGATTTTTATGTTCCGATACTAATTGTAATGCTCCTTTTACCGCCCAACATTTATCACTTGAATGAATGTTTGAATAGAAACTCAATAAGGTTTGTGGATCAACCACATTCCAGCCATTCACTTCTATAGTCTTAAGCGATTTTGATTCAAAAAAATCGATGGTAATTCTTACTTCTCTTCCAATATCTAACCATTCTACTTTTTCGTATCGTCTAAAGTTTTCATCACTTTGTAGTTTATCGTATCTCGTCCAAACTTTTTGAAATCCTTCTTCCAATAAAATCTGCATTACGATTCCTACATTCTTCGGATTCACAAAAATGTCTATGTCTTTATGATCATGAGCATGCTTATATTCTTTATGATTCATTTCTGACATAAAATGCCATGCCCATCCTCCAGAAACAATAATCCATTGCTTTAATTTTTCTAATATTTTTAAGCCTAATTCTATTCGGTAATCAGGCCATAATTCTCCGTATCTTTTTGTGTTATGATTTGCTCCCATAGTATTTTGTTTTTGTCATTGCGAGTGAAATGAAGCAACCTGCTTATCTATTTACAGATTACTTCTTCCTTTCACTTTGTTACTCTCATCGTAATGACGATTTATATTTTATAAATAGTTCTCAACTGGACTCGAACTGACATTGCACACAGTTTACTGATAACTGTTCACTGAGATAACTGTTCACTCAAACTACTTATCCATTCTCACGATTTTCGGTGTAAATGTTCCAACGACATCAACTAATTCTTGTTGATTTCCCATTACTTTTTTAATGTTTTTATACGCCATTGGTGCTTCATCAATTCCTCCACCGATTAAACTAACATCATTCATTTTTAATTGATGTTTGATATCGCTTTTTGTAAATTTCTCTTTACACTTTCTTCGAGAATGTTTCCTTCCTGCTCCGTGAGATGCTGATTGTAAACTATCTGAATTACCTTTACCACGAACAATATATCCTGGTGCTGTCATAGATCCAGGAATAATTCCTAAAACTCCTTTTCCTGCTGGTGTTGCTCCTTTTCTATGAACAATTCTTTCTATCCCATCTACTTGTTCTTTCCAAGCAAAATTGTGATGGTTTTCGATCATAGTCAATGGTTTTACACCTAACAACTTGGTAATTCGTTTATGAATATTATCATGACATGCTTTTGCATAATCTCCCGCTAAATTCATAGCCAACCAATACTCTTGTCCGTCGTGCGTATTTAAATCTAACCACGCTAAATGCTGAACATTTTTTGGTAACGGACATTGTTTTGTTGCTAAATAGGTGTAATGCTTTGCTATGTTAGCTCCCAATCCTCTTGATCCGCTATGTGTTAGCAATCCAACATATTCACCAACTGGAACATTGAATTCATTATTCTCATCTACGATATTTACAATTCCAAACTCCACAAAGTGATTTCCACCTCCAGAAGTTCCTAATTGGTTATAGGCCTTTGTTTTTAATCTCTTAACCAAAGGAATCTCTTGAAACTCTTTTCGTTCAAAAATTTCATGATCTTGTTTTTTATCATGGGTTTCATACATTCCAAACTTGGTGTGATCTTTTAAAATATTTTCCATTTGATGCTGCTTCCCTTTTAAATATGAAGCCTTCATTGGAAAAATACTTAATGCCATTCTACAACCAATATCTAATCCTACGCCATAAGGAATTACAGCATTCTCTGTAGCTAAAACACCTCCTATGGGCAAACCGTAACCCGAATGTGCATCTGGCATTAATGCGCCTTGCACTGCTATTGGTAATTTTAATGCATCGTACAATTGATACTTCGCTTGATCGTCAATTTCGTTTTCCCCATAAATTGAAAATGGTGCTCTTGTATTACGTAATTGATGCATTCTCACTTCTACTGGTTTTGTTAAACCTTCTGCAACTTTCCCCCAAATCGCATTCCCTTGATATTTTTCTGGATGAAGCAACACGTCTTTTGCTTCTTCTAAAATGCGATCTTTCTTTTCCTTTTTTCTATATCGGTTAATTTGCCCTAAGGCGATGTTTATGCTATTATTCTTTGGAAATCCTAAATTGATTAGGTCTTTTCCTTTTAATTTTTTTCCCATTATTTCTAATCTTTTCTGTTGAAGAGAAGATGAATTTCAATATCATCATCTTCTCTTTTATCTGGCAAACAGCATTACCTTAAAAATGAAATACAAAATCCAAAAGACTGCTCTAATCACTTCGCCTGTATCATATTCAGAACTTTGAATATGATCTGCATTAAAAACTTCACCTTCTACGACATTTACTGGTCCGCCGTATGAAACAGCTTTTGGCTTTTTAATCTTTGCATTTGTCATCCATAAGTCAATCAATTCTGCAGACTTCTTATCTGGCTCTTCATTGTACTTTGCTTGTGCTTGCAAGATTTCTCTTTCAGGTAATCCTACTTCAATGGTTACCATACGTTTCATCGGTTCTCCTTCAACTTGACGCTGTAATGAAAAGATTGTACATGCTTTATCTTTACAATCGTCGTCATATTCGGCAACACAGTGATGCATTTCATTTCCTTCTTCGTAGAGATCAACTGAGTTTAATAACTCAACAGTTTTATAAACTACTTTTTTACCTTCCTCAACTTCCTCTACATACAAAGGTTTTATTCCCGATGGTTTCCAAGTTAACACCTCACCTATTTCAGCTTTGTATACATTTCTATGCCACTCTCTGGTTTGATTTAATAGTGCATTTAGTGTTCTACTTTTCATTGAAAATGACTGATCTTCTCGATATTTATATGACAAATAATCGATTATTTGATCAACTTCATTTTTAACTAATCCTTTTTGTTTTGCAAAAAACTGAACCACTGTTACCCAAAATTTCTCTTCACTTTCTCTGATAATAGAAAGTCTTGAAAAACCTATTGTTTTGGCTGTTTCTACTGAAGCTCCAAACCCGAGTGCTTGTGCATATCGTAATGCTTGGTTTGCTTCAAAAAAAGCTGGAGCATTTCTAAATTCGTGTGCCATTTTACTTGTTAATTGTACTGGCATTTGTGATAACTCTTTAATGCTTTTTCCTCTTCCTATTTGTATATACCAAAGCATGTATTTTTTATCACTTCTAAAGAATGAACTCTCCAAAAAAGCAGGTGTTTCATAAATTGCAAAACAGTGCTGTATTAATGACTTTAACTGTTCTTCCTTTTCAAAACCTTCTTGCTTCCAGTCTTCTATGTTTCTCACTATTTTATTTCCGAAAGAACTCATTTTATGAACTACCTCTACACTGTAATAATCTCTTAGTATTGCATAACATTTTTGATTATACAAATGAATTAATAGCCTTTTAAAAGTCTCTCTTTTCCAAGTATAGCGCTTCTTACTAGTTTTTCCAAAAAACTCAAGAAGCATGGTCTCAATAGTTCTTTTATAACGTGTTGGTTTATTGTTTTCTCTATCAATTTTTTCAACAAGTTGAATAAAACTACTTTGACGGTTCTCTACATTTTGTGTTTTCCAATTCGTTTTCATTTTTAAAGTTCTTTACTAGATTATTGTCTACGTAAAGCCACTTAATTTCTAAGCCAATACATGTTGATTTTTTGCATTAGCGATTAATTTTGGCAAATACTTCTTCATTCAGAAAACTCACGATAGCTAGTTATTTGAGAGTTTCCCACAGATCAATTCTTCCTAAAAAGGGTATTGTCGAATCTTTTTGAGTTTCGAAATTTTGCTTAAACTACTTTTGGAAAAGGCATAAAAAAATCCGAAACTTTAATTTGGCTTCGGACTATTCATATAATTAGATTGGTATTCTATTTATTACTGAAGTCACGAAGCGAGTATACTAAAGAACCTAGTTCTGTTGTAATACTTTGTTTTACTGTTTTACTAAACATATGTACTTCGTTTTAAAATTGTTTTGTTGCATAATTGCGATGCAAAGATGTGAGGCTTTTTTGAATTACGCAAATCTTTTTTGAATTTATTTTGTTGAAAATCAAATAGTTATGTTGTTTTTATAGAATAGAATTCCTGTCCGAATTTCTTCAGATAACTAATCTACTGATGCAGAACTATGTAGTACTTCACAGGATGTTTTCAATAGCTTGAAAATTTTTCATAAAAAAAGCGTCCAAATTTTACAACTTGGACGCTTTTAAGTGATTTTATACTACAATAACCTATTTGTAACACCATAGAAATCGCTTTTGGGCGTCCATTATGTAATCAAATTGCATTGTCATAGGTTATATATTTTATCGTTTTATTACTTATTTGATGGCAAATATGCCATTTTTATTTGATTAAAGTCCTTAGATTGATTTTAAATTGACTTTTAAAACTACTTAGAAGTTAAATATTCTAAGATTACATATCTCATTGGGTCTGATTTTGAAACTTTCAATAATATTTTATCTCCAATTTTTTTTTCTCCAACAAACTTATTTATCCTAGTAATATCATTATAACTCTTTCCATCACATTTAAATTTATAGTAAATTCTTTGATAATATCCTCCACCTGCTGCATGAGCCCAATTTGTTTTATAAATCTCTGCTTTGATAATCTCAGTTTCTTGACCTATAAATTTATAATCTCCTGTGTAAAATAAATTCAACACATATAGCGCTAATGGCATTAAGGACAACCCGATAATAATATTCTTTATAAACTTAGATTTATTTGAAACTTTTAATTGAGAGTTTTCCCTTTTCCATTTTTCATATTTTATTTTTTGTTCTTTCTTATTTTGAAGGGTTAATTTATCGAACAATTCTCTCGTTTTATTTTCATTTTCATTCAGAAAACTTCGGACATAACTAAAATACTCGGAAATAGTATAAATCTGTATCGTATCAAAATTTGATTCTGTTTGATTAAAGTATTCTATAGAATATATTTCATCTTTCTTATGTAATTTTATTCCTTCATATTGTTCTTCAGAATACACTTTAAAAACTATAAAATTATACTGAGTAAAATCTTGAAGTTCCTCTAAGAATACTATTATTTCATCAAGGGAATTAACTCTATAAGTTTCATCTTTGAATTCAAAAAGTGCTCTTACAATTATCTCCATAACATGTTACCTTTATCACTATAATTTCATGAAATCCTAATCTACATTAAAACAGTCGTGTAACATTTTATATAAGTCGGGATGTTTACGTTGTAATAATTTTGGGCGCTCGAAAAAATACTCAGAAGCAACAGCAAAAAATTCTTCTTTAGATGTTCCTCCATAGTTTCTAATATCAGAATCATCATTGTTAATCGCCTCCATTTTATCATGAACCACATCTAACCATTGCAGTAGATTCTCGTTATCAATTAATGCTTTTGGAATTCCATCTATGTTTCCGTCAAGCTTATCTAACAAATGAACAAACTCGTGAATTCCTGTATTTCCTTTATCTGTTTTATTCAAAAAACCATGATGCAAGGCGCGTCTAGATAAAATCATTTTGTTTTCGAACATTCCATTTCCGACCAAGCCACCAATAGTTTTGTTATCAGATTTTGCAGCAAACTCCAAATTCTCATTAAAATAATCTGGGTAAATAATAACAGTTTTCAAATTTGGATACATCCAGTTATTAAAACCAAATACCGGAATTACTGCGCTTGATGCAACTAAAAGAATATCTAAATCTTCCAATTCAAAATCTACTGCGACAATTTCAATACTATTTAAGAAAGATTGGATTCTCTTTTTAAAATGTAATCGTTGTTGAGCACCTAACTTTTGATAAAACAGTACATTTTCCTCGAGAATTGTATACCAATGTTCTTGAATTTCAATTTTATTTACAACTTCTTGGGATTTCTTCTCTTTTTTTTGAGACAAATAAATAATCAGGAGTAGCGCGATAGTAATAATTATGTAGATCAAAATACTTTTTCTTTGTTGGTAAAATTAAGGAAATTAAATGTTTTCCGAATTTAGAAAAGGCTCAACAAAACCAATAAAATCTAGATTACTCATTTTCCAACGAACACCATGGCCAGAAGCTACTCTAATTTCATAAACAAGTTCATGCTGAAAATGATAATACACATTCCACCACGTTTTATGTTCAAAGACAAATTTCAATATTTCTCGAACTTTTCCCTCTTTCTGTTTTGGATTCCCCTTTACTTTTCCCCAAAAGTTCTTCTCAAATCTTTCTGAATGTTTTTCAAAAGCTCTAACTGCTTTGCTAATTTGACTATTATACAATTGAAAACTAGCGATAAATAAATCGTTATCTAACGGAGGAATTGCTTTCTCATTTCTTACACTGGCTGAAGTGAGACGCTGACCTAATACAATTAAAAAATCTTCCATCTTTGTTTTTTGAATTCTCAAAGCATTCTCTGATTGTTCTTCATTGAATAAGAATAAAAACTCTTTAAATGATTCACTTCGATCAATCTTAAATTCTTCATCAAAAAAAGGCAGATTGAACTTATTTAAAAACTCTTCATCCCCATCAAACGAGCATAGATTATTCGCAAACTCTTCAAGATGTTCATTTTTGAAACGAACTAAATAATGATTTAAATTTCTTTGAAGAATTTCTTCTTTAAGAAACAATAACTTTTGATATAAATTTTCTTTTTTCATTTCTTAAGTTTTTCTTTTCACAATTTAAAAATATAATCAACTCACATAGAGACTCCAACTTCCAAAAGTCAGAGTCCTTATGCTTTACTAATCTAAAAGCCTTTTTAATCTCTTCAACGTTTTCTGATTCAATATTCAAATATTCTTTAACCGCTTCATAATATTCAGAAACCTCGTTAATCTCATCAGGCCAATCATTTATAGCATTAAAAAGATTTAAATAATGTTGACTTTCTGGAAGATTACTATCTATTATATCAATTAACTCGTCTATATTCATTTTCTTCTATTTCTTCTTCGTTTCCAAGGCGCATTCTTTTGCCAGTCTCCTGCCATAATACAACCATAAGGCATAACTTCATCAATTACTTCTCCTAAACCAAATTCTTCCATTTGGTTACGAACTATTTCTGCATTTTTATATGCTGATGGTAATTCAGTAATATCAATTTCATTTGAGAAAAAACGCACATCTAAGCCTTTAGTTTCTTCTTCAAAAATCTCTTCAAAAGTTCCTGTTTTGCTTTTTCTATGTTGAGTTCTACTCACATTTCTACCCGCACCATGTGGAGCAAAACCTAAGTTACCATCCGTCGTTTTTCCTTTAACAATTAATACTGGCTCACTCATATTTAATGGAATTAATCTCGGTCCGGTAATATCTGGCATAAACTTAGGATCTAATGGTGTAGCTCCTTTTGCATGATAGAATAAATCACCATCTTTAAACACAAAATTATGCTCATTCCAGAATCTATTTTCCTTTTCAATTCCTAACTTCTCTAAAGTTGCATCATGTAAAACCTCATGATTCTTTTTAGTCCATTTTCTAATAATTTGTAAGGCTTCCCAATATGCTTTTCCTTCTTCTGTTTCAAAAGGAATCCATGCATTTTGTTTCATCGTTTGTGGAGAAAGTTCTTTTCTAAAACGTTCAGCCACTTTCATACCTTCTTTATATAATCCAGCTCCAAAACCTCTACTTCCATGATGTGTAACCAACATTGTGTTTCCGGTTTTTTTAGATTTTCCAACAAATAGAAAATGGTTTCCGTCTCCTTGTGTTCCTAAATGTGAACGCGCAGCAGCGACACTTTTTTGACCATTTAAAAATCTGTTGTTTTCGATTTCTTCAAGTAAATCTGACGGAAATCTAAACTGATTTTCTCTTGATCTTCCACCGAAACCAAAATGTGTAATACTATGAGCAGCATCTAATACATCCTTTGGATTTGCTTTACCAAAATCTGTTAGCATCACTGAACAACAAATATCTGCACTATGCATTCCCGGATGAATTGCATTTTTTGCTACTGCCACTCCACCTACAGGAATATTACCAGCTGGACCAGTAGGACAAGCATCTGGCATTACCGCTCCGTTAACTAAAGTTGGAGTTTTCATTAGGACTTCCATTGAATTCACCACAGCATTTACATTAGTTTCTTCTAATTCGTTTTCAGCCTTGATATTAATGCTGAAATTTGCTGGCGCTTCTAATAATGGAATCTCAGGTGCAGATCTAAATTGCTCTAAATATTCCACGATTTGAAGATTTGTTAATTCATTTGAATTCACATATTCCATAGCTTCTGGAAACCACTTTCCTGGTTTAAATCCCATTTCAATTAAATCTTTTCCTGTAATTTTCATTTTTGTTTGTTTTAAATTGTTTTGTTTCTTCATAGCATTTCCCCACTTACGGCGTTTTCTTTTTCTTAATCAGACTGCAAATATTTTACAATATTGCGCAATGTTTTTGCGTAATAAAAATTACTTAGAAAAAATTTTGAATTTTATTTGAGAGTAGAAAAGTCTAGAAATAAAAAAAGTGCTTATCAGCACTACTTAAATGGTAAGATTTCAGTTACTATACCATAAACATTTTTCGTCCATCCGTTAAGATGTCCACGATTATTACCTATTACTAATCCTCGTTTGTCGTTTTTACCTTTTACTAAATGTGTAAAACAATTTCCCCGCACTTTACAAAAAACGATATCGCCTTCCTTACAATCTTGCCAATCCACAGGTTCTAAAACCACAGGTTGTCTAGATTTCAAAATTGGTAACATTGAGTTTCCTGGCTCTTTAGAGATAATTGTTTCTCCATTCAATAGCTTTTGAATTTTCCAATTCATAATTATTTGTATTTAAATTAAACATTAATTCAAAGACTATTGTTGAACAAAAAGTAAAAGAACGAATAACTTTATTCCTTTTAAAGTCTGTATAAAATTAGTTTTTATTTTTGTAAAGCAAACTATTTAATTGAAAAAGTTGACTTTACAAGAACGTTTTACCGACTTATTAAGTCGTTTTACAAATGATATTACGTTGATTTCTTCTTTATGGAAATCAATAGAATCAAAGTACACTGAAAAACACAGAACCTACCATAATCTTAAACATTTAGAAGAACTATTCTCTTATTTTGATGATTATAGGACTCATCTTG
This sequence comes from Tenacibaculum sp. MEBiC06402, assembly GCF_049239625.1. Lineage (NCBI taxonomy): Bacteria > Pseudomonadati > Bacteroidota > Flavobacteriia > Flavobacteriales > Flavobacteriaceae > Tenacibaculum > Tenacibaculum sp. MEBiC06402. The sequence goes on along the minus strand of NZ_JBMKKT010000095.1, from coordinate 106,788 downwards.
AACAACCTGATGTAGTAGCTTTTTCTATTTTTTATCATGATATTATTTATAACATTTGGAAAAAAGATAACGAAGAGAAAAGCGCAGATTTTGCCATAGAAGTTTTGAGTAGTTTTTTACCAGAATTAAGTTTAGAGATTATTAAAGAACAGATTATTGCAACAAAAACTCATGAAAGTGAACATCTAGATTCTCAATATTTAATTGATTTTGATTTAGCAATTTTAGGTCAGTCTTCAGAAGTATATCAACAGTATTCGAAGTTAATTCGGACTGAATACAAACTCGTTCCCAATCTATTATACAAACAAGGTAGAAAAAAAGTACTACAACATTTTATTGACAAACCTTTTATTTTTAAGACTGATAGCTTTATTGAAAAATATGAGCAACAAGCGAAAACGAACCTTCAAAACGAATTAAATCAGCTTTAGGCATTGTTTTTGAAATGCTTCTTTCTATGAAAAAACTACTACTACTAATTGCTATTATAAGTTCATCTTTTAAACTGTATTCTCAACTGACTAACGAAGAAGAAAGTTATTTATCCGATATACTGATTAAAAAAATCAATACACTCAGAAAAATAAAAAACATTGGTCCTCTTGAAAAACATATTCAATTAGACAGTGCTGCAAAATTTCACGCTAGTTATATGTGTGAGAAAAACAAACTAACTCACCATCAATTAGAAAGTGAATTTGTAACCCCCAAACATAGAATTGAAAAATACTCAAATGATTTTACAGGATTTGGAGAAAATGTGCTTAAATCAAGATCTATAAAACCACCATTCACAAAAAGAAAACTAACATTACTTGCAAATTTAATGTTTAACTCATGGAAAAAATCAGAAGGCCATTATAAAAACATGATTTCCAGAGAATTTACCCATTCTGGATTTGGTTTTGCTTATTATAAAAAAACCAAGCAAATATATGCTACACATAACTTCGGAACGAAAAGTTTTAAAATTCAAAATCAGTTTTCTAACAACTCCTTTGGTATTGGTGACAATTATGATGACTGTATGGAAATGTTAGATTACAGTAATATTATTGCAAGTTTCGGAAATAATATCAGTATTGAAGACAATGAAATAATTTTTAGATATCATAATCTCTATTATTTTAAAAAAATTTTCAAAGATAAAAATGATGGATTAGCCATCGATTTGGTAAAAAACGAACAATTTGCTTGCAATCAAAGTAATAAATTAGACGATTCTCCGATTTATGATGGGGTATTATTGAAACCTGTTTATAAAGATGAAATACTTTCAAGAAATAAAGCACTAAGTCCTTTTAGACTAAAAGTGTCTTTAGGTAAAATACCGATATCTTTTAATACAAAGGAACTATCTGCAAACCTTATTCTAATTAATAACGGTAATAGATGTGAATACAGAGTTCCCATAACCATCCCTCGTTCTCGTTATGGTTTAATTCCTATTGAACCAGAATTATTTACTCCTTCAATCCAATTAAAAACAGAAGGAATCTCTTTTGTAAAAGAAATATTTTTCGACTTTGGTTCCTCTAAAATAACAGCGAGTAAAATTACTTCGGACACGATTAATCCAAATAGTATTCAGACTATTGATATTAAAAGTTATACTTCTGTTGACGGTACTTATTCTAACAACAAGTATCTTTTTGACAAAAGAGCTTTATTTATTAAAAACTACTTACATAAAAATTACGGTAAATTACATCATAAAATTTCAATTGAATCAAAGGAAAACTGGGAATTGTTTGATTTTCAATTAGAAGTTTTCGGATATTTAAATGAATTACAAAAACCCAAAAAAGAAAAAAGACGATATGCCAATACTACTTTAAAAAGCTTATTCAAGTACCAATTTGAACAACAAAGAAAATCTAAAGCTATTATTTATGAAAAAGGAATTTGGACAACATCAGATAAGAATCACGCAACCTATAATTTGATTGATGCACTACTTCATGAAAATAGTGATTTGGCCAACGTAGCTTTAGTAAACTTATACAAACAAAAAAATGCTGGTTATATTCTTGAACAAGATTTTATTCTAGACAGATTAATACACAAAAAGGAATTAGTACAAAACACCTCAGCGTTAATTATAAAAAACATACAGCAATATCAAACTGATCTTATCATATATTATATTAATTATTGGCTCAAAAGGGCAGATAAACTATCAAAAGATGCTCAAAAAAACTTATTAAATCTTTATACAATAACTACTAGAGAACTTTTAATGTTTTGGGATATAGATAATGAAAGACTTGCTAGAGTATTACACCCAGAAAAGGTCAACCATTTGTTTTCAGAAATAGAAAAATCTGAAGGGAATGACGCTTTATACTTAAATTATCACATGGCTATAATTCAATACTATGCTCAGATTAATGATTATCCTATGATTTCAAGGTCCTTTGATTACATAAGTAACTATTTTAAGAAAAAATCATTAAGTATAGAGGATGATATAAAATTAGCTTTGTTTTTTAATCAATGGAGTAGGTATGATTTAACTTTACAACTACTTGCTAAAGCCTATTTAAATGATCAATTAAATGAAGATGCATTGTTTATTTATGCGCAAACGTTAATGGTAGATAAAAGTAATTCTAATGATATTCTTAGAGAAACAATAGTTGAAGAAGCTTTGAAAAAAAATAAAAAAAGGTGGTGTAAATGGATTAAAAAAGATTTTCAAAATTTACGATATCCATTGATTAAAAATGCATATTGCAATTATTGTAAGTAACTATTATGGCTTCTAATAAAAACGCACTTATTCGCTACAAAACCATTGATCAATGTTTACGAAACACGATGCGTAAATGGACTTTGGATGATTTAATTGATGCTTGTTCTGATGCTTTATATGAATATGAAGGAAAAGATGTGTATGTTAGTAAACGAACTGTTCAGTTAGATATTCAAATGATGCGAAGTGATAAATTGGGTTATAATGCTCCTATTGAAGTTTATCAACGTAAGTATTACAAATATGCCGAAGAAGGCTATTCTATCATGAATATTCCTGTTACTGAAAATGATGTTAAAGTGATGAATGATGCTATTCAGGTGCTTCGTCAGTTTAAAGATTTTTCTTTATTTAAAGAGATGGACGGTGTTTTACAACGACTGGAAGATTCGGTGTATTCTTCTCAAAAAAACAATAGAGCGATTATTCATTTGGATAAGAATGAACAGTTAAAAGGATTACATTTTATTGATCCATTATATAATGCGATTCAGAAAAAACGAGTACTTGAAGTTAACTACAAATCTTTTAGAGCTCGGAAGGAAAGTCAACTCGTTGTTCATCCACAGCTGTTAAAAGAATTTAATAACCGTTGGTTTTTAATTGTTCATCATAAATCAGATTTTATGAATTTGGCTTTAGATAGAATTGTAGCAATTAAGGAAATATCAGATATTAATTATATTGATAAAAACATTGATGGAGATGAATATTTTAAAAATGTAATTGGAGTTACTGTTTCGAATACAAAGCCGAGAAGAATTGAATTTTGGATTGAAAAAAGATTGGCTCCTTATGTAATTACCAAACCATTTCATCATACACAACGTGTTATTAGAGAAACAGAAGATGGTGTCATCTTTAATATTCTAGTGCAACCGAACTTTGAATTGGAACGTGTTATTTTAGGTTATGGAGCATCTATTGAAATTCTAAAACCCGAAAAGTTAAGAACACAAATCCAAAAACAATTACACAGAGCTAGAAATAGATACATTTCACCAAATGAAGAAAGCCCAACAGCGTAAACTATTGGACTTACTTGGTTGTTGATTGGTTGATTGAAATATCTCTTTTTTAAAAAAGAGTATTTTGTACTAATTCAATTACGGTTCCATCGGGATCTTCAAAAGCTACATATATGATAAAAGAAAATGGACCTGTTGGTTTTATTGCTTCTGGACTATACGTTTGAATTCCTTTTGCATGTAGTGTTGCGATATCACTATCTAAATCATCAGTATTGATAGCAATACGTGCAATTCCTAAATGATTTAGCTTTTCATAAGGCATTAATTCACTGTCCGACTCAGTCAGAGTTATTTTTCTTCCATCTCGTAAACCAATATCAGCAACTCCATCTTCTATACTCAAAATTTCAAATCCTATTTCACTGTAAAAGTCAACAGCCGTTTGTAAATCACTAACATTAATATTCGTAGAATACAATCCGTTTACCGAACCTTTACCGAAAATATTTGGCACATTTCCATCATATACCTGATGGATATAAATAGTATTTCCATCCGGATCTTGCACTTTAATCTTCTTTGGATTTAAAAAGCTTCCGGCAAGTAATTCGTAAGCATATCCATTTCTTTTCAATAGTTTCATATCACACCAAACACAACTACTTTTCAAACTTAACGTGGTTATTCCTAAGGCGCTTTCATCTGTGTAAGGTGAAGCATCATCGTAAGGATCGTTGAATTTAATCAAATCGATGACAAAACGATCAAATAGTAATAATGGTGTGGTTTTTAAAGAATAAGGAGGTAAATTTAAACCTTGCGCTTCTACTGGATCAGTAACATTAATATTTAAATCGATAGCTGCTACAAAGCCAAGTAATTCATAAAACTTTTTAGATTTATTAAAATCTCTTACGTTGATGTTATAGTGTAAAATAGAGGCTAAGTTCATATCTGACATTTCTGAACTTCTAGCATCATATTTTACATTGGTTTTACTCAACTCTTGCTCTATAATTAAGTCATCGTTTTTAGAACAACTTGTAAAAGCAACAAACAAAATGAATACAATTCCTGAGAATTGTTTAATGAAAGGGTTTTTCATGATAAATGTTAATTTTAGATTTATTTACAGCAATATTATTAAATAATTGATAGCATTTTAACAAAATTTAACATTTGAAGAAAAAGAAAACATATTGGTTAAATTTAAGCAACTTTAGAATTAGTATTAGCTTGAACTATTATGTTAAAACAAAAAACCCAATAGCAAAGTATTGGGTTATATTATTAAGTTAAAAGAATTTTAAAACGCGAGTCCTACTAAAATTCCGACTCCAATTCCAGCCGTTCCAATGAGTATTTTTTCGAAAATACTTTTTCTTCTTTGACGCTTTCCTTCTTTTTCTATAATGTCTAAACTCTTTGTAGCTTTATCTAAACTTTCGATTGTGTAATCGAGTGCTTTCTGAGTTCGATCTAATGTAATTTGATTTCGCTCATATATTTTTTGATCCAAACTATCTGATTCTTGAAAATTAAGTTTTAGCTTTCTTTCTAGTTCAACATTCCTTGTTAGTGTAGCACTATATCTTTCTACAAGTTCTTTGGTCATTTTATCCTGATCAATCGTAGCTTGATATATACTTTTCATCGCTAAAAATGATTTTTTATTCACTAAATAGATCTCAGAAGTTTTAAACCGATATAAACTATCTTGTTTAACCAACAAGGGTTCTCCAACTCTATTCGCATAAGAAGCTGGAATTTCAATTACTTTTACTGAATCTCTTGCCTGCTGTGCGAAATTTGAAATCATAGCGAAGAAAAAGACAAGAATTATTACTTTTTTCATATTAAATTATTTATTTGGTTCTATTTAATTTACTCCAAAAAGACCGTCTAAAATTACTCTGTCTTTAGCTAACTTATCATTTACCAATTTTATAGAGTCTTTAATTCTTTGCAGTTCTTCCCAGTCTTTAGCATTTTTCTTCCTAAAGTGCAGAATCAAGGAATCTCGTTTGTGAATGATAAAATCTTTCTTAGCTTTCATCTGCTCATACTCTTTTTTGAAAACCTCTAGCTCAGTTTTAGCATTTATAACATTGTCTTTTGACGTTTTTAGTTCTTGACGTGCATTATTTAATTCTATTTCAATCACTTTCCAATTAGAACTTGACTTGAAAACTAAGTAACCTATAATTAATAGTATAATTATGGCTACTATTTGAAGTAGCGTATTTACATTAGTGCTTTTCATTATTAGATTTTTGGTTGATTACATCTTAAGAATGATGAACAGTTAAAGTACTATAATTTTAACAATTTTAAAAAGTTATTACCACCAAAAATTCAGGAGCTTTTCCCCTAAAAATATCATCCTCTTATAAGTAATAAAGTCAATAATAACCATCAGACTTTAAAGATTAATTCCTTTTTTAAAAAAAAATTACATTTTTTTTGAAATTTATTCTTAAATATAAACACCTGTATTACAACACTCTAAGCAAGCACATCTTCTTTCATATTTACTTTTTTTAAAAAATTTTTCACCTTTTGAAAAACCAAGGTCTCAAAAACCTCGTATGTAGAATTGTAAAACGAATTATTTCATTTAAAAACTATCACAATGAAAAAAACACAATTATTTAAAGCATTATTGGTTGTTGCTTCAATCGCAGGACTGATAGCAGCAGACCATATCGATGCTCCAGCAGTTTCTGGTGGAACTTCAGATATCACTGATTTTTATGCCTTTCAAGGAGAAGACACTAATAACATTGTATTTGTTGCAAATGTTAAAGGTTTATTAAGTCCTTCGGAAACAATGAACGCAGCATTTGATGAAAACACAATGATTGAATTCAATATTGATACAAATGGAGACAATATTGAGGATTTAGTTATCCAAGCTACCCCACGAGATGGCAACATGTACTTCTTTGGACCTTATGCTCCTTCATCAACAGGTTTAAACAGTACTATCGACACTTCAGTAACTCAATCAAAAGTAGTTATTACTAAATATGGAGAAGAGCCAATGATTGGTATGGAAAATAGCATGAAATATTTTGCGGGACCTAGAGATGATCCATTCTTTATGGACTTTGCAAGATACGGTGAAATTATTGCTGGAAACGCTTCTGGGTTTAACGATCCTGGTTCTGACACATTTGCTGGTACAAATGTACTTTCAATTGTAGTTGAAGTTCCAAAATCTATGATTGGTGGTTCTGGAACAATAAACACTTGGGTAGAATCAAAAGTAAGATCATAATCAATAAAACTAAACATCATGAAATTAAAAAATATAAAATTATTAGCATTAGCATCATTTGCCATAACAATTATGAGCTGTAGTGATGATACCGATTCAACAATGGTTCCAATTACACCTAATTTTTCTGGAACTTATGTACAACAAGACCAAATGGGAAGACCGGCTATCAATACGGTGTTTGTAAATTCAGACAAAAAAGATGAATTCAATACAACTATTCCTTCTGAGCAAGGAGCTGCTTTTCAAGCAATGTTTGAAACTAACTTAAAAGCCCTAAGTCCAGCTTATGCTAATATGGGTGATAAAAATGCACTTGGATTAGATGCTGCCGCATTTACTGGTGTATTGGCTACAGATGTTTTATCTGTTTCATTAGATGGCACTACTACTTTTTATGACGGAACGAATGTTTTAACAGGTAGAGCTTTAGCAGACGACGTTATTACAGTTGAACTGTTATTAATTTTTGGTGGTGAGGACTTTACAGAAAACCCATCATTATCTGATGATCATGTAGATGCTAACGATAAGAATTTCCTGAGTTCTTTTCCTTACTTAGCCTCTCCTTGGTAGGAGTAGAATTATAATAATCCCTAAGTATAATCCCCAATTATAATCCCCGATAACGGTCCCCCGAACACAGAAGTCCCTAAAAATTATCCCCCAATGGTAATCCCCCTGCTGGTTGATGTATTAAGAGTGTGTCAACCAGTAACTCTACCATCATTTAAAAAATAAAACATCATGAAACTAAAATATTTACTTTATAGCATTGCTTCTTTTGTAGTAATAAGTTGTTCAACTAACAACTCAACAAACATTACCAACAAAAATGATTATGAATACTTCTTAGCTGAATCCAACGATGCAGAAATTTATCGAGTAAAGAAGAATTTATTTTTTTGGAAAAACAAATTAGAAAAAACTCCATCACAATACCCTTATTTAAGTAAAATAGCTTCCATAAATACTAGGTTATTTACCATAACAGGTAATATTGAGTATTTAAAAGAAGCTGAAAAGGAGTTACTAAAAGTAAACGAAAAGGCTTTTTCTGTGGGAAATTTAAGAGCATTAGCAAGAAATTATATTTCGCAACATAAATTCAAACAGGCATTAAACATTTTAAAGAAAGCAGAAAAAAGTGGTGAGAAATTAGTAGCTACTCAAAAAATGCTATTTGATGTTCATTTAGAACTTGGACATGATAATGAGGCCAAACATTATTTAAATCAAATAGAAAAATATGCTGACTTTGACTACTATATAAGAGCTGGAAAGTGGAGTGATCATAAAGGTGATTTGTATTCAGCAATTAATTTTTTAGAAGAAGCGTTGAACATTGCTAAACTAAAAAATGACAAAAACTTACTGGTTTGGAGTTACACGAACTTGGCAGACTTCTACGGACATAATAATGAAATAAAAAAATCATATAAATATTACTTAAAATCTTTAGCAATCGAGCCTCATAATAGTTACGCAAAAAAAGGTATCGCATGGATTGTTTATTCTTATGAAAACAACCCAGATGAGGCAATAAGGATTTTAAATAAAATAAAAGAATTTAATGCTTCTCCAGATTACTCATTACTAATGGCTGAAATATATGAGTACAAGAATAATTTAGAAATGAAGGATAAATATCTGAATTCATTTTTAACTCAAACAGAAAATAAGTCTTACGGGGTTATGTATAATAGTCATATTGCAAAGATTATTCTGGATGAATTTGACGAACAATCGAAAGCATATAACATCATCCTTCAAGAAATTGAAAATAGAGCAACAGCCGAATCTTATGATTTATTAGCTTGGGCTGCATACAAAAAAGGTGACTTTAAAAAGTCATTATCAATAGCTAACGAACATATCGTTGGAAAGAGCTTTGAGCCGTCTTTATTATATCATTTAGCTGAAATTTATAAAGCTAATGGACTACTTGATAAAGCTGCAGAAATTAAAACGGAATTATTGGAATGCAGTTATGAACTAGGACCAGTTACTTTTAATAAAATAGAGAGGCTATAATGAAAACAGAAAAACTTATAATACTACTTAGTTTACTACTAATAGCTTTTTACGGAGAAGCTCAAAAAAGTGATACTTTTTCAATAAATGGACAAATAATAAATCAAAATAAATTACCAATTGCAGACGCTTATATTTACAATTTATCGTCTCAATCGCATGCGCATTCAAATTCAAATGGTTTGTTCAAACTTACTAATTGTCATGTAGGTGATACCATACAAGTCGGAATTTTAGGATATAGCACTCATAAGTTTACTCTTTTAAAAGAAGATCAAAACAAAAAACATATAATTCAACTAACAGAAAAAATCTTTCAACTAGATGAGCTAGTCATTGGAAAAACAAAAAATCCTTTACACTCTATAGTTGCGGTAGACTTAAAAACAAATCCTGTTAATTCTTCACAAGAAATAATGAGAAAAGTACCAGGATTGATAATTGGTCAACACGCTGGTGGTGGTAAAGCAGAACAAATATTTTTAAGAGGATTTGATGTTGATCATGGAACAGATGTAAGTATTAAAGTAGATGGAATGCCTGTGAATATGGTTTCACATGCACATGGTCAAGGATATAGTGATTTACACTTTTTAATTCCTGAAACTATTCAAAAAATAGATTTTGGTAAAGGTCCGTATTATGCAAATCAGGGTGATTTTAACACTGCTGGATATGCTGACTTTTCAACAAAAAACAATATTGAAAAAAACAATATAAGTGTTAGGTTTGGTTATTTTAATACCCTTAGAACTCTCGGTATGTTCAATTTAACCGAGAGTTCTAAAAAAAGTAGTGCTTACATGGCAATTGAATACATAGAAAGCGATGGACCTTTTGAATCTCCTCAGAATTTTAATCGTATCAATTTATTTGCTAAGTATAGAGCTATATTAGAAAACTCAGATCAAATTATTTTAACTGCTTCTCATTTTACGAGTGATTGGGATGCTTCTGGACAAATACCTCAACGTGAGGTTGACAATGGAAACATCACTCGATTTGGAGCAATTGATGATACTGAAGGAGGAGAAACTTCTCGTTCAAACTTTAATATTCAATTATTAAAATCATTACAAGACGGTGGTGGACTTACCGCTAATGCGTATGTATCTAATTATAATTTCGATTTATTTTCTAATTTCACATTCTTTTTAGAATATCCAGTAAACGGTGATCAGATTCGCCAACGTGAACGACGAAATATCTACGGATTCAACGCAAACTATTCAAACAAAAAAGATTTCGGAACAGCTACAGTTAAGTATAACCAAGGAATTGGAATCCGTTTCGATGACATAAAAAACATTGAACTATCAAAAACAAAAAATAGAAATGAAACATTACAGCAAATACAACTTGGAGATGTTAATCAAACAAATTTTTACACCTTTTTTGACGCCAGTTTTAGTACCGGTAAGTTCGAAATATCGCCCGCTTTACGCTTAGACTATTTTAAGTTTTTGTATAACAACAGGCTTGAAACTAATTACCAAACTCTTTCTAAAAGTAAAACGATTGTAAACCCTAAACTTAATGTAACCTACGATGCTAATGACAACTTACAACTGTTTGTTAAAAGTGGAATTGGTTTTCACTCAAATGATGCAAGGGTTATTCTTCAAGAAGATACACGAAAATTACTACCAAGAGCTTATGGTGTAGATGTTGGTGGTGTTTGGAAACCATCAAAAAATTTAATCATAAACTCAGCTTTGTGGTATTTACTTTCTGAAGAAGAATTGGTATACGTTGGCGATGCTGGAATAATTGAACCTTCGGGAAAATCAAGAAGATATGGTTTAGATTTTGGGTTACGTTATCAATTATCTCCTAAAATATATTTTGATTCCGATTTAACATTAACAACTGCTAGAAGTTTAGAAGCAGTTTCTGGTGAAGATTATATTCCATTAGCTCCAGATTTTACATTAACAGGAGGAATTTCTTTTAACGATGTACAAAATTTTTCTGGTGGATTGCAATTTAGATATATAGATAATCGTCCGGCAAACGAAGATAATTCAATCGTTGCTGAAGGTTATTTTGTAAGCGATTTTAACCTTAATTACACAATAAAAAATATTACCCTTGGAGTGAATATTGAAAATATATTTGACACTGAATGGAATGAAACTCAGTTTGCAACAAATTCTCAGTTATCAAATGAAACAGCTCCTGTTGAAGAAATTCATTTTACTCCAGGAACACCATTTAATGCCAAAGCAACCATCACCTATAAATTTTAGTTAAGAGTAGTTTTATGATTTTTATTTAAAATCATCGTTAATGTAATCTATCCGGGGGGCTAAGATTCATTAGCGTAAAACAATAGTCACGTAGTTGTGGCTATTGTTATTTTTATAAATCTCAACTAAAAATATTCTATCTATTGAGACTCAGAGAGAACTTAAATAAGAAAATGAAAATCCAAGACAAATGATTGATAAAATAAAACCCTGTACGATTAAGTACAGGGTTAATTTGTTTATATAATTCTATATTCCTTTTTAAGACTCAACAACTCCAATAGTATATAATTGTTCTAAAGTTGGGCTTTCACTTCCACCTTCTGGCTCTAAAGTAATTCCAAACGCTTGAGATTCATTAGGATTCGATATAGAAAATATTTTATTCGCATCTGCCATAAAATTATCTAATGTACCCAAACTCGTAGGAGTTAATGGCTCTAATTTTAAAGACCATAATTGATACACCTTACCTTTTGGTGGATCAGGAAGCCCTTGAACATCAACATAAATTTTTTCAGTGGTTTTATTCCAATATACTTTTGCATATGAATCAGGTGAAACTTTTTGTCCTTGTAAAGGAATACTAATTACGTTTTTATCACGAATAGCAGCTAACAACGTTTTATTCGTTTCTAAATTTGTAGTTGTTTCTTTTAATTTTTCCTGAAACTGCTCATTTTTAGCACTAGTTTCTTTTAATTCTTCAGATAAAGATGAGCTATTTAATTGAGAGAAAAGTAATGCACTACCTACAATTATTGAAGCCGCCCAACCTGTATAAGTAACCCAGTTTCTTCTTTTCGAATCAATCGGAATTACTTTAGTATTTGACTCTTTATCCTGAATAATTTTAATTAATAAATTCTTGAAAGAAGGTTCTTTTTTAGCCGGAGCAACACTTGATGTTAAAGTTGATACGGTTCCTTCTATTTTTTGCACTTCTGTTAATAGCTCAGGATATTTTAATAGCATTTCATACACTTCTTCATTTTCTTTCTCAGAAAGTGAACCAGCAACATATAACTCTAAAATTCCTGACGCTATGTATTCTTTTATATCCATGATTATTCTAACATTGTTCTTAAGTTAGTAAGACAATTTCTATTTCTCGTTTTTACAGTTCCTAAAGGAATTTCTAAACTCTCAGATGCTTCTTTTTGAGTAAATCCTTTGAAATAAAGTAAATCGATAAGCTTTTTACATGTTTCTGCTAGCTTATTTACAAACCCTTTTATTCCAATTGCATCTGTTCTGTTATCTAAATTAACATTGTCCTGTAATATATCTACGAAAATTTCGGCATCAAGGTTTTTAGATTTCTTGTTAAATTCTTTAGATCTTGTTTTATCAATTGCTGCATTTCGCGCAATATTCAACATCCAAGTAAAAAAACGCCCTTTTTTTGCGGAGTAAGAATGTGCATTGTTCCATGCCTTCATAAATACATCTTGAGTTACTTCTTCTGCAACATCATTGTCTCTAACAATATTAAAAACTACACCTAGAATATTTTTATAATACATTTCATAAAGCTGCTCAAAAGCTAAAGCATCTTTTTCTTTAAACTTTTTCAGAAGTTCTTCGAGTTCCATACTTATGATTTCTGTGAATTTAGTAAAAAAAAGGGTGTTAATTTACATTTATAAATGAAAAAATAATTTTATCGGTTGATTAAAACATTGTAAGTTGTTTTATCATTTGATATACTTTATATCTCCAAGTCTGAACTTTAAACTCCAAAAGAATTTGTTTTCTAAGGTAATATTATGATTAAAATGATAAATTGTAAAACCATTTAGGATTTGATCTGAGGTTTTTTAATCTGTTCAACTTGTCAAAAAATACTTTATCTTGAGTAGAATCAATTATATTTTTATCCTACTTGCTTTGTTAGCAGAGATTATTGGAACTATTGGAGGTTTTGGATCTTCTGTATTTTTTGTGCCAATTGGAAATTTTTACTTTGACTTTTATGCTGTATTAGGACTTACAGCTGTTTTTCACTTATTTAGCAACCTCAGTAAGATTGTTCTCTTTAAAAAAGGAATCGACAAAAAACTACTGATTAATATTGGTATTCCGTCGGTTGTATTTGTTATTATCGGCGGATTATTATCTAAAGTTTTAAAAAGTGATTACTTAGAAATTTTCCTTGCTTTTTTCCTTATTGCATTGAGTTTATTATTTCTAATAAGAAAAAAATTAGTGATTCCTCCAAACAAAAAGAATGCAATTACAGGTGGTATCTTTTCTGGGTTTTCAGCTGGTTTGTTAGGAACTGGGGGAGCTATTAGGGGCTTAACAATGTCTGCTTTTAATTTAGAAAAAAACGTATTTATCGCAACCTCAGCTTTCATCGATTTTTTAATCGATTTTGCTCGTTCAATTGTTTATTTCAAAAACGGATATATCCAAAAAGAATACCTTATATATTTACCTTTTTTACTTTTAATTGGAATCGTAGGTACTTACCTGGGAAAAAAAATATTGGCATACATTCCTCAAGATAAATTTAAAAAAATATCATTACTACTAATATTGCTTATTGGAATAGTTACTCTTATAAATGTATTTGTTAAATTTAGTCCATCTTAAATTGGAATAAAACTCAGGGTCAACTAAAACACAATTAGTAAAATTCAATTAACATTAAATTATGGAGTGGTTCTTTAGCGCCGAAACTTTAGCTTCCTTAATTACCTTAACAATAATGGAAATTGTTTTAGGTATTGATAATATCGTATTTATTACTATTCAAACCGACAAACTTCCTGTTGAACAACAACAAAGAGCTCGTGTTTTAGGACTCGCATTTGCATTATTTACAAGAGTTATTTTACTTTTTAGTATTACTTGGGTCATGACACTTACAAGTACCATTTTTAATGTTGCAAATTGGATAGGAATTTCGGGAGTATGGCATGAAAATTTAGCAATATCGGGTAGAGATTTAATTCTATTGGTAGGTGGATTATTTTTAATTTACAAGAGCATTAGTGAAATATACGAGATGCTCGAAGGAGAGGATAGTGAATTCTCCATAAAAAAGTTATCATTTTTCCAAACGATAGTTCAAATAGGTTTATTAGATATTGTTTTCGGTTTAGACTCGGTTATAACGGCTGTAGGTATGGCGAAACATGTTGAAATAATGGTTATTGCCGTAGTAATAGCCATGGTTATTATGGTTTTTTCAATAAAAATGGTGAGTGGATTTGTAAGTAAACATCCAAGTGTTAAAATATTGGCTTTAGCTTTTTTATTATTAATTGGAATTACCCTTATCGCTGAAAGTATCGAACAACCTATAGCTAAAGGATATATTTATTTTTCTATGGGATTCTCAATTTTTGTAATTTCATTAATTATAAGAATCAAGCCCTCGAAAAATCCAACTTTAAACAATTAATAGCTTTAAATTATATTTTAGAAAAAAGAAAAATCCAGTAGTTTTCACTACTGGATTTTCTTCTTTTTCATTTTTCTTTTTTCGAGTTTAGCAATTTCCCCCTCTACTTATTTCCTAACATTAGTAATTCATTACAAACTACTTCGGTAATGTATCTTTTTTCTCCACTTTCAGTTTCATAACTTCTTGATGTTAATTTTCCTTCAATCATTACTTCACTTCCTTTATCTAAGTAGCTTTCAATAATTTCAGCAGTTTTGTTCCAAGCTACAACGTTGTGCCATTGTGTATCTGTAACTTTTTCTCCATTTGAATTTTTGTACGTTTCATTTGTTGCAACCGAAAATTTTGCCAGTTTCTTTCCAGAATCTAAAAGGATTACTTCTGGTTTGTTTCCTAAATTCCCAATTAACTGTACTCTATTTTTTAATGCGTTCATGTTATTTAATTTTATCGTTTAACAGTTAAGACCTTGCCATTGAATAATGACACTGCAAAGATGCGATGAAATCAAAGTTGAAGTCGGTTGCAAAACAATTACTTTCGATTGTAAACAATTGTAGTCGATTACATTCAGATAATTTTATATATTTACATACTATGGAAAAAAGAATGTGTTTAGAATGTTCAGAAGAACTAAAAGGAAGGTCTGATCAAAAGTTTTGCTCCGATTATTGCCGAAATACTTACAATAACAAAGTCGATAAAGACACTAAAAATTTAATAAGAAACATCAATAATCGACTTAAAAAAAATTACAAAATACTATCTGAATTAAATTCAAGTGGTAAAACAAAAGTATCTAGAACAAAATTGTATGATAAGGGTTTTGACTTTCAATTATTCACATCAATTTACAATACTAAAACAGGTAATACTTACTTTTATGTTTATAACCAAGGTTATTTACCTTTAGAAAACGATTTGTTTTTACTAATAAAAAAAGAACTGTAACTTTTTTGCAAACATTTGACTAATTAGTAAAACTAACGAGCATGGAAATTCTTTTTATTATTATACCTGTAATTGTAGTTATATTTTATCTTATTTATTATTTCGACAATAAACAAATGGTTATCCGTACCTTAAAAAAATTACCGAGTTCGGGTATTAGCGGCATTAGAACCAATCAACTTACGAAAGTAACCGGAAAAGCTTTGCATGTTGAAGAACCATTAACTGCCCCTTTTAGTAAAAGAAAATGTATCTTCTATAAAATAAAAATAGAGGAAAAAAGACATACCGGTAAAAGTTCGCATTGGGCTACCATAGTTAAAGAAGAAAAGTTTCAACCTTTCTTTATTGAAAAAAATGGTGAGTATGTAATTGTATCACCTTCCAGAAACCCAAAAAACTATAAATCTCATTTAGTCGTAGACAAGAAGGCTTCTTATGGTTATTTCCAAGATAGTACACCTGAATTTGAACGACTATTAAAAAATTATAATGTAAGAAGCAAAGGCTTTTTAGGGTTCAAGAAAAACATACGCTATCAAGAAGCAATCATTGAAATAGGTGAAGAAATTACAGTGGCAGGAATTGCTAAATGGAAAAACTTAAACGAGCCAATTGAAGGATATTCATATTCCAAAATTGCTGCTTTAGAAAGCAATGAAAAACAGAAAATCATAATCACAGATTTACCTAAAAAAAGAGTCAACAAAAGAATTTAAATTTTACTTCCAAGAGTTTCCTTTCATCTTCAGGGCTGCTTTTAAAATATCTTTCTGACTTATTTGACCTACTAGTTTTCCATTTTCGACAATAGGAAATCTACGTCTTTTTGATTCTAAAAATTTATTGGCTGCATCAAAAACATTCATATTACCATCGATGGTTTCCACTTCTTTTACCATAGCTTTTCCAACCGTATTACTCTTATCAATTGGTAAATTATAATATCTGCTTTCCGAGATTTGTTTCATACAATCTCCTTCAGAAATAATTCCAATCAATTCATTCTTACTATTAACAACTGGTCCACCAGATATTTTATTTTTTATAAGAGTCTCAATAACATCCTCAATAGCTTGATCTTCTTTAAAAGTTATTAAATCTCTGGTCATATAATCTGAAACTAAAATCGGTTCAGATGGTTTACTAATCGTTACTGTTCGTTTACCTTGAAAGCTTTTAATTCCCATAATTGTGTAGTTTAGTTTATCTAAATATACTGATTTATAGTTACTTATAAAAACATATACTTATGATTTAATTTTCCTATTTTTAATTCCAATAAAACTAACTTAGGTTTCTACTATTAATTTAAAATTAAAAAGAGTATTAAGTATCTTAAAAATTACAGGTGTTAACTGCTTAAAAAAGAAAGTAAAATCAAATGACCACAACCAACAAAACGTTTACCTTATTCATTCTTCTTTTAGCTGTTTATTGGGGGTTCCATGATATGAAACCGAGCTCGGATGAAGTTACCGAAAATTCAATCGAAGAATTGTCTATTACTAATGCTTTACATCATTTAAATAATATTTCTCAAAAGCCACATCATGTCGGTACATCAGAACATAAAAAAGTTCAGAATTATTTATTCACAGAACTAAAAAACTTAGGTTTAGAGCCGGAAATACAAACCAAAACGGTCTTTAATAAGAAGTGGAGAGCCGGCACAACTGTAGAAAATATTATTGCAAAAATTAAAGGTAGTTCAGATGGAAAATCTTTATTAGTAGCAAGTCATTACGACAGTAATCCGCACTCATCCATTGGTGCATCTGATGCGGGATCTGGAATAGTAACTATTTTAGAAGGTATAAGAGCTTTTCTAGTAAAAAACATAATTCCTAAAAACGATATCATAATACTTTTTACTGATGCTGAAGAAATAGGACTGTTAGGTGCAGAGGCTTTTGTAAAATATCATCCTGAAGCAAAAAATGTTGGTCTAGTTTTAAATTTTGAAGCTAGAGGTAGTGGTGGACCTAGCTATATGTTGATGGAAACTAATGGTAAGAACAGTCATCTTTTAAAAGAATTTTTAAATGCCAATACATCATACCCTGCTGCAAACTCATTGATGTACAGTGTCTACAAAATGCTACCAAATGATACTGATTTAACCGTTTTTAGAGAAGGAGCGAATATTAATGGATTTAACTTCGCGTTTATTGGCGATCATTTTGATTACCATACTGTTATGGATAACTATAGAAGATTAGACCGTTCTTCATTAGCTCATCAAAAAGACTATTTTGTTTCTTGTTTAAACTATTTTTCTGAAACTGATTTATCAAAATTAAATAGCGATAAAGATTATGTATTTGTAAATTTTCCTTTCATAGGTTTACTTACATTTCCTTTTGCATGGATTTTGCCTCTCATCGTAATCGCCATTATTATTCTTATAGGACTTATTTTTATTGGAATTCGAAAGAAAGCCTTAACTGAATTAGGTATTTTAAAAGGAAGTATCCCTTTTTTAGCATCTTTAACTTCTGGTACTGTAGTAACGATTTTATTGTGGAAACTAATTTTAATACTTCATCCGTCTTATAATGATATGCTGCATGGTTTTACCTACAATGGGTATTATTACATAGCCGCCTTTTGTCTTTTAAATATTTGGATTGTTTTTAAAATATATAACCAATTCAAAAATATAAAATCTATCGATTTATTGGTATTCCCTATTATTTTTTGGGTGCTAATAAACATACTTATCTATAACTATATAAGAGGCGCAGCATTCTTTTTAATTCCAATTTTTACGGCGCTACTAGTATTATCCTTACTAATTATTGAAAATAAAAGAGTTAAAAACCTAACTATTACAATTTTGTTTATTCCCTCGTTATACATTTTTGGACCATTAATAAAAATGTTTCCTGTAGGTTTAGGTTTAAAGAACTTATTTATTTCTGCAATATTTATAGCCTTATTATTGGGACTGTTAATTCCTATTTTTCATCAAAATAAAAGAAAAAACCAATGGGTAATATTAGCCGGTATCGGAACGATTCTTTTTTTCTTTCTAGCTACTATAAATAGTGGATTTTCAATAGATAGAAGAAAACCAAATAGTTTAGTTTACATTCAAAATATTGACACCAAAACTGCGTATTGGGGAACTTATAATAAAACTTTAGACAACTACACTAAACAAATTTTTGATCAAAGTTTTACTGAAGGAAGCATAAAAAATGCTGAAACTGTAAACAAATACAACAGAAAATTCAACTATCTGAAAAAAGCTGATTATAAAGAAATTAAAACTTCTATTATTCAAAAAGAATTAGACACTATTATAGGTAATGAGCGTGAAATTTGGTTGAAAATTCAACCACAAAGGGACATTACGAAATATGAGATTTTTAACAATAATCAAATACAACTATCCTCTTTATCGGCCAATTCTGCACCTATTTATGAGGAAAATAAAAACCTAAAAAAACAAACACTCTTAATCTATCATTTAGGAAATGAAGATAAAGGGTTAAATCTTAGAATTAAGTTTCAAAAAGATCAAAAGCTACACCTCACTTTAAATGAAGTGTCGAACGAATTACTTTCTCATTCGTCTTTCAACTTAAAAGTTAGAGATGATAAGATGATGCCAATGCCATTTGTAACTAATGATGCTATCATTAGTAGTAAAGAAATTATTATAGAATAATTTTAACTGTTTTTCTAGGTAGATAAAAAACAAGGTACGGTAATTTATGTATCTTTGTAGCCATGAACATAGTATTGTTATTCATAAGTGGTCCTGAGATTTTTGTAATTTTTGCAATTGTATTAATTGTATTCGGACCAAATAAAATTCCTGAAATAGCTCGTGGATTAGGAAAGGGTATGCGTCAAGTAAAAGATGCTACTAATGAGATAAAAAGGGAAATAAACGACAGCGCTAAAAATCAAGGAATTGATACTGATATTGTTTCGGATATTAACAAAGAGGTAAACGAAGTTAAAGACAATATAGACGATTTAACTGGTCCTATTAAAAGGAACATGTAAAACGAATTCCTTTATTTTACTCGACTTACGGTTAAACCATCTCGAATTGGTAATAAAACTGTTTCAATCCTTTGGTCTTCATTTAATAGACGATTGTACTCAAGTAAAACCTTTGTGTCAATATCTTTTTCATCTAAAGGCTCAATTACTTTACCACTCCACAAAACATTATCCGACAGTATAATTCCTCCTTTATTCATTTTTCCGATGATCAACTCGAAGTAATTTAAATAATTTGATTTATCGGCATCAATAAAAACTAAATCAAAACTATCTTCTACGGTAGGAATAATCTCAATGGCATTTCCAACATATTGCTTTATTTGATTTCCAAAAGAAGATTTCTCAAAATACTTAGTTTGTAATTCTTCCAATTCTTCATTTTTATCAATGGTATGTAAAACTCCATTTTCTTGAAGACCTTCAGCTAAACACAAAGCAGAATAACCTGTGTAAGTTCCAATCTCTAGAATCGTTTTTGGAGAAATTAATTTGGAAATCATACTCAAAACCCTTCCCTGAAAAGCTCCGCTTAACATTCTTGGATTTAATACTTTCTGCCAAGTTTCTCTGCTTAACTCTTTCAGCAATTGAGGCTCCTGCTGAGAGTGTTGTACTACATAATTATCAATATCTTCTGGTAAAAAGTGCATCTATTTAAATTTAAAAAAACGGAATTTACCTAAATTCTAAGTAAACTCCGTTTTAATCTAACAAAAAATCAAAAACGTTCTTTTAATTCATTAAAAGAAACTAACTTGACATTTCTTTTAATTTTTCTTTTAATAATTCTTTGTCGTTTTCATTCATACAATGAACATGATTCTTACAATCAATAGCCTTTGATTTAAAGATGTCTGTTAATTTAGCATTCTGTTTAGAATACAAAGCACAAATCTTACAAAAAGCTATATGAATGTTTAGCTTTACCTTCTCTAAGAGAGTTGCTTCATTGTATTGAGATTTATTACAAATCTCATTTGCATCTTGACAGGTAATTTTTAAAAATTTAAACATTTGTTATTTATTGAACCAATTTTTTTCCATACAACTTCTCAGTTGCGTTCTTGCTCTATGGATGATCACCCAAAGGTTTGACGGTGTTATATCTAACTCCTTACAAATTTCTTCAGTTTCAAACTCTTGAATTGTTTTCATTCTGAAAACCATTGCATATTTCTCTGGGAGATGATCGATACAATCATCTATTTGGTTTTTTAATTCTTCGTTTTCTATTTCCTTCTCCGTTTCACTACTCCATGATTGAGGCACACGTTCTTCAATCCAATTTCCTTCGTTTTCTCCATCTTCATAAAAACTCATTCGAACCTCAGCTTGTCCTTTTTTAGAGTTTATCTTTCGATAGTAGTCAATAATTTTGCGCTTCAAAATAGAAATCAGCCAGGTTCTTTCTGTTGATTTTCCTTCGAAATTCTTCGCAGATCTTAAACCTGCGAAAAAGGTTTCCTGAACTAAATCCTTCGCAATATCAGAACTATTCACCCTAACTATTGCATAATTAAACAAATAGTCAGAATAGCTATCTACCCAAGTATTAGGATTTAATAGTTGTTTTTTACTAGTTTCACTCACGCTTTAAAGATACATTATTTTTTTTCTTGAACTACTTTACAACCTACCCTCTTTCTCATATCTACTAAAAAAATAATTTCCCATTTACCGTTATTATTGAACAGTTGAAATGAATTAGCACCACAATGACTAAAGTTATTATTGTAGTAAAACTCATAAGGTGTCCAAACTGACGCCAAATTTCCATCAACTTTTATATCGTATGACAGTAATTTCTCAAAATAAACATCTTCTTTTTTCTTACTAGCTATTCCTTTTAATAACTCTTCTCTCTTTTGATTTCTTAAAATCTTTACTCCTTCTTTATTTGTAAAAGTCGTTTGAATTTTTATATCTAAATGAAGTGTTTTAGAGGCCACAGTTGAATCTCCAGTATGTAAGCCTTCAAAAAAAGTTTGAATTACTTTCTTAATTTCTTTCTCTTCAGAAGTGCTTTGGGCAGAAAGATTAAAACTTAAGAAAATTATTAAAAGTGAGGGTAAATATATTCTCATAATATCAGTTTTATGTAAAACTATAAAAAACATCAGTATTCAATTCAAATTAACAATATATTAACTTGTTTCCTCTATTTTGTCTATTTTTACCCAAATAAAAAAACAACAAATGTCTGTAGCAAAAAAAGAATATAAAAAAGTTACTGTAAAGTCGTTAGTAGAAATGAAAAGTAACAATGAAAAAATTTCAATGTTAACTGCTTACGATTACACAATGGCTAAAATCGTTGATGATGCTGGTATTGATGTAATTTTAGTTGGTGATTCGGCTTCAAATGTAATGGCTGGACATGAAACTACATTACCTATTACTTTAGATCAAATGATTTATCATGCAAGTTCTGTAGTAAGAGCTATTGACCGTTGTTTAGTTGTGGTAGACTTACCTTTTGGATCGTATCAAGGAGATTCAAAGCAAGCATTAGGTTCAGCTATTCGTATTATGAAAGAATCTGGTGGGCATGCTGTTAAATTAGAAGGTGGAGCTGAAATTCAGCAATCTATTTCTAGAATTTTAACCGCGGGAATTCCTGTTATGGGACATTTAGGATTAACTCCACAATCTATTTATAAATTTGGAACTTACACTGTAAGAGCTAAAGAAGAGGAAGAAGCAAGGAAATTAAAAGAAGATGCTAAATTACTGGAAGAACTTGGTTGTTTTGCTTTGGTGCTAGAAAAAGTTCCAGCAAAATTAGCGCAAGAAGTTGCTGAAAGTATTTCAATTCCTGTAATTGGAATTGGGGCTGGAAGTGGTGTTGACGGACAAGTATTAGTAATGCACGATATGCTTGGAATGACACATGAATTTAATCCTCGTTTTTTAAGAAGATATTTAGACTTACATACCGAAATGACCAACGCTTTTAAGCAATATATTTCTGACGTAAAGAGTGTTGATTTCCCAAATGAGAAAGAGCAGTACTAATAAAAAAGTTATGAATCTGAAATAATGAACGAAGAATATCCTGGGCTTTTTATAAGAATTAAAGCAGCTACTATTGATGGTATCATCTTAGTAGTTTCGTGTTTAGCCGCTTCTGATATATTTTCAAACATGGAAAATCCTTCAGAGTATTTAAAAATTATTGTCTTCTCTTTAATTTTTCTATTATATGAACCTTTAATGATTTCAATTTCAGGAGCTACTATTGGTCATCAAATTTGTAAAATTAGAGTACGTGAAATCCATAAAGACAATAAAATTAATTTCTTCTTTGCGATTTTAAGGTTTATAACCAAGGCTTTTCTTGGTTGGATTTCTTTATTCACGATAACGACAAGTAGGAAAAAACAAGCTATTCATGATTCTGTAGCAAATTCTATAGTTGTATTTGATGATAACTAACAATTAGAATAAATGAACGTCCTTCACCTCGACTCAAATCACCCGTTATTAATTCATCAATTTGCTGATTTAGGTTTTACAAATCACGAAGATTATACTTCTTCAAAGGATGAAATAGAAGCTAAAATCCATGAATATGATGGAATTGTAATAAGAAGCAGGTTTACTATCGATAAACAATTTTTAGATAAAGCTACAAAACTGAAATTTATTGGTCGTGTTGGCGCTGGACTTGAAAATATTGATTGTGATTATGCACAGCAAAAAAATATTGAATTAGTTTCCGCTCCTGAAGGAAATAGAAACGCAGTTGGTGAGCATGCTTTAGGAATGTTACTTTCTTTATTCAATAAACTTAATAAAGCAGATAAAGAAGTTCGACAAGGAAAATGGTTACGAGAAGATAACCGTGGAATTGAACTAGATGGTAAAACAGTTGGTTTAATCGGTTATGGAAATATGGGAAAAGCCTTTGCTAAAAAACTTGGAGGTTTTGATGTTGAGGTTTTGTGTTACGATATAAAACCAAATGTTGGCGATCAAAATTGCAAACAAGTTTCTTTTGAAGAACTACAAGAAAAAGCTGATGTATTGAGTCTTCATACCCCGCAAACAACATTAACTATGAATATGGTTAACGAGTCGTTTATTAATGGGTTTAAAAAACCATTTTGGTTAATCAATACTGCAAGAGGAAAATCTGTTGTAACAAAAGACTTGGTCGCGGCCATTGAAACGGAAAAAATTTTAGGCGCAGGTTTAGATGTATTAGAGTACGAGAAAAAATCGTTTGAAAATCTTTTTACAGATTCAGAAATGCCAGATGCTTTTCAATATTTAATCAACTCAGAAAAAGTATTGCTTTCTCCTCATGTAGCAGGTTGGACAATTGAAAGCAAAGAAAAATTAGCGCAAACAATTGTTGACAAAGTCAAGAAGAAATTCTGTTAGTTTATCTCGAATTTATAAATTAGAAGCATGAAGAAAACAATTCTTGTTTTTAGTGCTTTAACTATTGCTTTGTTAGTTTTATTTCAAGTTACTAAATATTCAATTATTTCTGGAGGAATAAAAACCGAACTTGTAATTACGAGCATTGCTGTTGTAGCTTTTTTCATAGGTATTGTAATCAATAAAAAAACAATTAAAACCAAAGAAAGTGCAACGGAGATTAATCATCAGAAAATAAAACAACTCGAAATTACCTCAAGAGAATATGAAGTTTTAGAGCTTATTGCAAAAGGATTTTCAAATAAGGAAATTGCAGACACATTATTCCTATCCGAAAGCACCATTAAAACGCATGTTTCTAACCTACTCACTAAACTTAATGCTAAACGCAGAACTCAAGCAGTTCAAATTGCTAAAGAACTAGAAATTATCTAGTTTTATACGAAAGTAGGAGTGCTTTGGTACTTTAGTATGATTAATTTTTTCTCCAACTAAACTACTTTTGAAAGATCATTTCAAACTAAAAACTTATGAAAAATACAATCATTAAATATGGAGTGTTTAGTATTATTACAGCTTCTATTTTATTCTTTTTAGCATTAACCTTAGGAAAAACTTTTGACTACTCTACTCAAGAAGTTATTGGTTATCTGTCAATGGTTGCCTCTCTTTCTTTTGTTTATTTCGGAATCAAGCATTTTCGAGACAATGAAAATAACGGATCAGTAACTTTTATTAAAGCTTTATTAATTGGGATTCTCATATCTGCTTGTGCTGGAATTGGTTTTGGAATTATTGATTATTTATACACTACCCAAATCAATCCTGATTTTGCGACAGAGTATTTAGAAAAAACTTTGGGGACAATGAAAACAACATTAAGTCCAGAAGAGTTTGAAATCAAAAGAAAAGAGTTAGTACAACAAATGGAACAATACGGCGGATCTGGTTTTATGGCTTTTATTATGTTTATAACAGTAGTAATTATAGGATTTATTATATCTTTAATATCAGCCTTATTCCTACAACGTAAATAATTTATAGTATGAAATACGAAGCATCTACACCAGAAGAATATATAAGTCAGTTACCTGAAGACAGACAGCCTGTAGTTGAAAAAATTAGAGCGATTATAAAGGAAAATCTTCCTGAAGGTTTTGAAGAAGGAATAACTTATAACATGTTGGGATATTATGTGCCGCATTCTATTTACCCAGATGGATATCATTGCGATCCAAAGCAACCTTTACCGTTTATGAATGTCGCTTCACAAAAGAACTCTGTGAATTTATATCACAGTGGAATTTATGCAAATCCAGAAATTCATGATTGGTTTGTAAATGAATATCCAAAGCATAGCAAACGTAAATTAGACATGGGTAAAAGCTGTGTTCGTTTTAAAAAAATGGATGATATTCCTTATGAGTTAATTGCCGAGTTGTGTAAAAAAATAACGGTTGAAGATTGGATAAACACTTATGAAACTAACGTAAAAAAGAAGTAATGAAAAAAGGTAAGGTAACAGGAATTGGAGGTGTGTTTTTTAAAACTGAAGATGTAAACGCAACGAAAGATTGGTATCAAAAACATTTAGGTTTTAATACTGATGATTGGGGCTGTACATTTTGGTGGAAAGATAGTGATGATAAAAAAGCTTCTACACAATGGAGTCCGTTTAAGAAAGATACAAATCACTTTCTTCCTTCAAAAAAGGATTTTATGGTGAATTATAGAGTTGAAAACTTAAAAGAATTATTAGAACAACTCAAAACTGAAGGCGTAACTATTCTCGGAGATGTTGAAGAATATAGCTATGGAAAATTTGCATGGATTGTAGATTTAGACGGAAACAAAATAGAATTATGGGAACCTATTGATGAGGCTTTTCTATAATTCCTGAGCTTGAGCTATTAAATCTAAAGTAACATCGTAAATGGGTTGTTTAATCATTTTACTTTTTAACCAAGCATAGAAACTCATTACGAAAATATCTTCTTGTTTAGCTCCAATCCAATCAAAAGAATTTTCAACGGTATTTTGAAAGTTATCAGATGTTACGGCTTTCGGATTATCATAATACTGTTGTACATATTTCAAGAAAATTAAAACTCTTTCCTGACCAACTTCCTTGATATAAGATGAATATTGACGTTTAAACCTACTTATTCTATTTTCAAACAAATCAAATTTATCAAGTTCTACAAGCAATAAAATTTCAATCAAACTTTTTTTAATCACCCACTCTTTCCCTACTTTTTCCAAATACCAATTGTCCGTGTGATAAAGTTTCGATAATAAACTGTAAGAAGCTTTTATTGCTCCTTTTTGAAAGTAAAATACCACTAAACTTAAATGTAAATCTAAAGTTCCAATTACATCCGAATGTTTCTTTTTCATTATCGATTCAAGCCTTTCAATTGCTTTATTTTGACTGTTGGTATAATTTAGGTTCAATGTATAGAGTAACTCATATTTCAGTCTAAAAATACGTTCGTACTTTTTTCTATTTTTCTGAATTTCATTATCCATTAAATCTAAAAACTGCATCGACTTTCCAAATTGTTTTGTTCTAAAAAGTGTATTAGCAATCATGTATAACACATGAATATGAAAAAAACGTTCTCTATCTTTATTCGGATGTTCTTTTAATACCTCATACATTTCTAACATAAACGACTCGATTTGCAAATAATCTTTAGATACAAATGCTGAAATACTAGCAATCGTTAATAATTGGTAAAAGGATTTAAACGATAAGGATTCATTAATATCTATATCTTGTTCGTGAAGAATACGTAAAACAATTTTTTGAAAATCTATTACCTCACCTTTAGCTGTAATTTGATGTAATATGGCTCTTACTTTAGCGTATACAATATTCAACTCTTCTTCTAACCGAGCTTGTTTTCTGTAAAAGTTATACGACTCAATTAATTGATTTAAATCTTCTTTATCATTAGCATGTGCGAATTGAATTCTTAAGTGATAAATTTCATTTAAATAAGGATAGAGCTGATATTCTTTTGCGATTTTTGATGCCTTCGTTAGCAATTTATAACCTAAAAGAAACTGTTGCTGTTGCAGAAAAGAACGTGCCACCAATATATATTTGATCACGGCTACCTTTTCAGAATTTTCTTCTTCCAGATTTACTGCAGCTAAAAATTCAATTATAGATTCATATAACCTTTTTCTTAATGCATGATAAGCATCTTTCCTTCCATTTGAATATAATCGCTTACAAATCTCCTCTGAGGAAAGTTCATCGGTATACAAATACTTGAATAACTCAATATTCTTAACATCAGATCTTTTGTTCTTTTTATTCAAAAAACCAATAAACCGAGTAGCTTCTTCGGAAGAAAAAGAGGAAACTAACAAATTTAAACTCATTTTATATCATCAGTTTTGTAAAAAATATGTCAATAATTACTAATAATAAACATAATAAAAATAATTATATATCATCAGTTTCAAATAAAAATTGTTTTCCATAAGAACTGAGATCGTTTCATCTTTGAAGTGTAATTATTTAAAATAAATTATTATGGATTATCAAACAACAGTTTCAAACAAAGAAGCTACAACCAAAAAAGAAAAAAGAAAAAAGAACACTATTTATGATCAAAAACCAACACCAGCATTTGTTGGAGCGTCATGGGCTAGTTTATTCGTGGGAACAATTGCTTTCTGTATCGGTTTATGGAATGCCGATATGTTATTGAATGAAAAAGGATACTATTTCACCATTTTACTATTCGGTTTATTCTCAGTTATTTCTGTTCAAAAAGCAGTTAGAGATAAACTTGAAGGAATTGAAGTAACTCAAATGTATTATAGCATTAGCTGGGCAACAACTATTATCTCAATCATTTTGCTAATTATAGGACTTTGGAATGCTGATTTAGAATTGAGTGAAAAAGGATTTTACGGAATATCGTTTATGCTTAGTATATATGCCGCTATTGCTGTTCAAAAGAACACAAGAGATATTGCTTATATCGAAAGAAATCAAAAGGAGAAAGATTTGTTTTGATAATTCGATTAGCTAAGTAGTTAGTCAAAAACCCAACAATATGAGATTGTTGGGTTTCTTTTTATTTTATAAATTTGAGAAGTAACTAACTTTAAATCAAAAAAAATGTCTGAAGAAAACAAGAATTTAGAAGATAAAGCAAAAGATGCTAGTGAAAATGTAGAAAATACAGCTAACGAAGCTACAGAAAATGTAGAGGATACAGTAAGCGAAACCGCTGAAGCTACAGAGGAATCTGCCAAGTCTGCAAAAGACACATTCAATGAAGCCGCTGACAAAGCAACTAAAATGGCCGGTGAGGCAAAAGAAGCTTTTAAAGAAGCAGCGGATAAGGCAGGTGAATATGCTAAAGTTGCAGAAGAAAAGATTTCTGAATTTGCTGGAGAAGCCGGAGAAAAATTAGCCGATTTAGCTGACGATGCGAAAGAAGCTTATAATGACACAAAAGAGAAAGTAAAAGAAATGCTGGCCAGCGAAGAAGCTCAAAAGATAAAAGCAAAGGCTAATGAATTTGCAGAAGAGACTAAAGAAGCTTTAAGTGAAGCTGCTGAGAAAGCTGTTGATTTAGCGGAGGATGCGGCTGAAGAATTAAAAGAAGCAAAAGGAAAAGCTAAAGGGTTTTTTCAACGTCTTTTTGGAAAAAAATAAAATTTAAAAAGCCTATCTAAATTAGATAGGCTTTCATTTTTATGAGGGATTATAATAACCTTATTACGGGTTAAGCGTTTGTTCTTCTGCCATTAAACCAAAGAACTTATCAAGATTTGGAAGAATAACGATTCTAGTTCTACGGTTTCTTGCTCTGTTTTTTGCTGTAGTATTTTCAACTAAAGGAACAGAACTTCCTCTTCCTGCTGCAATTAATCTATTTCCTTCAACATTATATTTTTTCTCTAACAATCTAACAATTGATGTAGCTCTTTTCACACTTAGATCCCAGTTATCTTGAACAACTGCGTTATTAATAGTTCTGGAGTCTGTATGACCTTCAATCATTACATCCATACTAGGCTCTGAATTAATCACATCAGCTAATTGCTTAATTAATTTATGAGCTTTTCTCTTTACTCTATAACTTGCTGTATTGAATAATAAATTATCTGCAACAGAAATCATTACTACTGTTTGATCAATATCGATGTTTATATCATCAGAATTTTCTAACTCAGAAGTATTGATTGATTTTTTTAAATTATAAGCTATTGCCAAATTCATAGAATCTTTCAATGTTTTTGCCTTCGCTAATTCCACTTGATCAACATTTTTAAGCGTTTCTCTCATCTTTTCTTTCATAGAATTAGAAATAACAGCAGTTTTTCCTATCATGTCTAATTTTACATTATTCTCTTCCTTAAGAGATGAGTTGTAGTTTTTTAATGAGTTAATCTTCTCATTATAGTTTTCAACTCTTTTTTCAATTTTAGCAAACTTCGCTTCTAACTCTTGTTTTTCTAGTGTTGTTTTTTGAAGATTTCCTTTAGTGTCTTGATATTGATGCTCTAGCTCTGCATATTTTTTTTTTGATACACATGAACTCATTACAATAGCTAATGAACTTAGGAGGATTACAGTTTTTTTCATTTTTTAGTTTTTGATTATTTCAGTTGTTAGCTAAACGAGTGAAGTATAATATTTATTGTAAACAAAAAACGCTATTCAAATGAATAGCGTTTATATATTGATTTGCTCTAATTATTTAAAAACAAGGACCAAAGTTTACAGTTGTTCCCCCTCCACAATAACCTATTAGAGTTCCATTAATACACCCTACTAATGCTCTTTCTCCATTAGGACAGTAGTACCTTCCTCCATTTATAGTTTGTTGCTCTCTTTTTTCTAAAGCTTTTCCTAAGTTTAAAATTGATTTTTTCATCATTTAATATTTTAAATTGGTTGAATTATAAATTAAGCCCAGATTTCTATTCCTCCTCCAGTTGGACGAATTCCTCCACCACCAGTTCCGGTTGAACCTCCTGAACCTCCACAGCTTGGATGATTTGTAATTATAGCAGGGTAATTTAAATAGCAATCGCTTCCTTGACCAGGAACTAATTCATAGTTTGTGCCATCGCACTGGTATTGACATTCTAATGATAGCGGATTTCCTCCTTTTACTTTCTTTTGCTCTCCTTTTTCTAAAGCTCTACCTAAGTTTAAAATTGATTTTTTCATTCTATTGAATTTTTAATTGTTTCAATAAAATTATCTTATAAACTGTCTCAATCAATTGAGATTTATGTAAGCGTAAATAATAATTGTTTAAAGTTGTAGATTTCTCTTTTAAGTGTATTTCTGTATAAACTCGGTCAACTTATTTTTATTTCTAGAAGAGACAACAATTCTCTCATTCGTGGTTAAGATAATTGCCTGTTTTTTATAAACTGATTTCACAAACTTCATATTCACCAAGACTGATCTATTTGCCCTGAAAAAATCGTGTGAATTAAATAAGTTCTCGTAGTACTTTAAAGGTTTTGAAACTAAATATTTCTTGCTGTCGTGAGTAAAAAAAACGGTGTAATTACCCGATGCTTCACATTTTAATATGGAGTTGATTTCTAAACACACGTGTGAGTCATTAACATGAAGAAACACCTTTTCTGATACTTTGGCTTTTTGCGTATATAGTTGATTTAAACCATCTAGACTTAGTTGTTTTTGGGAATTAGAATCTTTCGGGAAAAGCTGCTGTAATTGTTCAAGTGTTAACAATTGATTTTGAGAGACTTCTATATTATTATTAACCTGAACTATAATTACAGCTAACCCCTTTGTCATTTTTGATTCTTTTGTACGCAATTACTCTAAAACAGCATTTTTAATTACGTTCCATCAGATGACAAAATGTTACTATCTAAATTTTAAATTATTTTCCTTTTTGTAGGTTCTCTTGTGCTTTCTGTTCTAATTCCGCTTGAAATTCTTCTAAAACAGGTTTAACGGTGCTTTCAGGTAAATCAGCTACTTTTATATACATTAAACCATCAATTGCGTTATTAAACTTCGGATCAACATTAAAAGCTACTAATCGTGCATTTTGCTTCACATACTTCTTAATTAAAACAGGAATTCGTAGTGCTCCTGGTTCAATTTCATCAATTACTTTATCGAATTTATTCATATCCGATTGTGTAGCATCAAATACAAAATCTTTATCCCCATCCTTTAATTTTACCTTAAATTCTTTCTTCGGATGAATATACTGCGCAACATAAGGGTCGTAGTAATGAGACTTCATGAATTCAATCATTAAGGATTTTGAAAATTCCGAAAATTGATTACTAATACTAACTCCTCCCATTAAATATTTATACTTTGGATAACGAAGAGTGACATGAACAATTCCCTTCCAAAGTAGAAATAACGGCATTGGTTTTTGCTGATATTGTTTTATGATGAAAGCTCTACCCATTTCGATAGTTTTTTCCATCATCGGATGTAACTCAGGTTCAATTTTAAATAATGACTGAACATAAAATCCGTTTATACCATATTTCTTAAAAATATCTTTTCCTAGTCCCATACGATAAGCTCCAACTACCTGATTTGTATTATTGTCCCACAATAATAAATGGTGGTAATACTTATCGAACTTATCTAAATCTATCGCATTATTGGTTCCTTCGCCAACTTCTCTAAACGTAATTTCCCGAAGTCTTCCTATTTCATGCAATATATTAGGAATCTCTTTTGCATCTGTAAAGAAAACCTCATAATTTTTGCTTTCCAACATTCGTTTTCCATGATCCCTTAATCCATCAATCTCTTTAATAAATAAATCAGGGTTTCGTTGTGAAGTAATCTTTTTAACCTTCTTAGGAATTTTTAATTTTTGAGTTGAAATTAACTTTTGATTCTTCTCAAATGGATTCGCCAACATGTAGGTCTTTTTACGCAGGTATTCGTAAAATGCTGGTATTTCTTTATAGTTATCCTGGTCTTTTACTGAAATAGGTTTTCCTATTCTTACTTTGATAACTCTATTCTTTTGTGATAATAACTCAGAAGGAAGTTTTGCTGTACGTAACGTATCACTAATTCTTGATAAAACGTAAAACAATCTACTATTCTTAGCATGAAAGTAAATAGGAATTACAGGAACCTTTGCTTTCTTAATCAACTTCACTGCACCTTCTTCCCATTCTTTATCTACCATTAACTTTCCATCTCGATATGTAGAAACTTCACCTGCAGGGAAAATTCCCAATGGTTTACCTTCTCTTAAATGCATTAAGGCACTTTTAATTCCAGCAACACTCGACTTTGCATCTTTATGATCTTCAAAAGGATTTACTGGCATTACATAAGGCTTCAGAGGATCTACCCTATGCAATAGAAAGTTAGCAATTATTTTATAATCTGGACGATGCTCTACTAATAAACGTAATAATAAAATTCCATCAATTCCTCCTAATGGGTGATTTGAAATTGTAATAAACGGACCTTCTTTTGGAATCCTCTTAAAATCTTCTTCTGGAATTTCAAAATCAATTTGAAACTCGTCTAATAATCCTTTTAAGAATGGTAAATCGTTAAGGTGCTTATGCTTATTATATACTTTATTCGCTGTAGATATTCTAAGAACCTTCATTAGTAACCAACCAATAAATGTTCCTAAAATCCCTAGTTTATCAACTTTTATAGCTTTTGCAACTTCTTTAGATGTAACTAAACCCATAAGTTTGGTGTTAACGTAAACCGCAAATATAGGAGAAAATTGTTTGTGTTAAGCGTTTTCTTGAATAACTAACTGAGCTGTTTCTGTATTAATTTGTCTTATAATAGGTTTTCCTTTACTTTTTATACTATTTATTGCTTCGTCATTAAAATGTCGAATAGTATATAATGTAACATCTTTATAAGACTTTATATTGAATGTTGATTTTAAATCATTATAAAACTTATCGAAGTTAAAAAACTTATCTTCGATACATACAGAAAAACTAATTGCTGAGTTTTGAATTAAATTAACCTTTAACTTATAATCATGTAGTCTTTTAAAAACAGCACTGATATTATCTTCAACCATGAATGAAAAATCTTTTGCAGAAACCGATACTAAAATTTGATTTTTCTTAACAATGTAACAAGGTACTTCTGGTTGAATTCCTTTTGTGCTTCCAGAAACAGCTGTTCCTTCTTTATCTAAATCCTCAAACGATCGAACGAAAAGAGGAATTTGTTTTTGCTCTAGAGGTTGAATTGTCTTAGGATGAATTACCGATGCGCCGTAAAACGCCATCTCAATCGCTTCGGTATAAGAAATATCTTTCAGTAATTCAGTTTCTTCAAAAACTCTAGGATCGGCATTTAAAACTCCCTGTACATCTTTCCAAATTGTAACGCTATCTGCATTTAAACAATAGGCAAAAATACCAGCGGTATAATCGGAACCTTCTCTTCCTAAAGTTGTGGTGTATTCTCCATTATTTCCCAAGAAACCTTGCGTAATATTTAGTTTTGAAGTATCAACTTTTTCCTTAATAATTGATTCAGTCAATTCCCAATCTACTTTAGCATCTCGGTAATTACTATCTGTTTTGATATACTCTCTAACGTCCAACCAATGATTTTCTATTCCTATTTTAGTAAAATAAGCACTTACAATTGTAGTGGACAATATTTCACCAAAACCTACTAATTGATCATATATATAATTATAGTCTTTAGAGGTGTTAATTGCCATTCGACCAGCAAGTTCACCAAACAGATACATTACTTTGGTGTAAATCTCATCATTCTTATCGAACAAGCCATCCATCATTTCTGTATGGAAATCTTTAATTGCTTGTAATGCTTCATTCAAATCATCTGAACCGTCAACATAGGCGTTTATTAAACGCTCAAAAGCATTGGTCATCTTTCCCATAGCGGAAATTACAACCAGTGTATTTTCAGTTCCTTCATGTTGTAGCACACGTGCTACATTTCTCACTGCATCAGGACTTTTTACTGACGCTCCTCCAAACTTAAAAATTCTCATTTATAAATTTCTCTAAATTTTGTTTATTCATTTGAGCTACATCCCAATCTCTTAAAACTTTAGCCCCCGTTTTTTCATAGAAATTAATAGCATTTGAATTCCAATCTAACACCTCCCATGCAACACGATTGTAATTATTATCGTAAGCGTATTTTAGTACGGCTCCATACAAATCTTTACCTGCTCCAATTCCTCTTTTTGATGCTGTAACCATTAAATCTTCTAGATGAATTGCCTTACCTTTCCAAGTTGAATAACGCTCATAGAATAAAGCCATCCCTATAATAGTTCCGTCAGGTTCTTCTGCAACAAAAGTTTTAAACTTTGGATTATTCGAAAATCCATCTCTAATTAAATCTTCCGCACTAATTTCAACAGCATCTGGTTCTTTCTCAAAAACAGCTAATTCCACAATTAAATCTAAAATTGCTTGTACATCTTTCTTTTGTCCTTGTCGAATTATAAAACTCATTTTTAAAAAATTTATGCAAAAATACTTTTTATCATAACTGGTTAAAAAAAATTACAAATTACAACACATCATATTGTTTTGTTGATTTTTTATTCTAATTTGAGTTTGTAAAAATTACTCGACTAAAACGTTGTAGTTCTACAAAAAGTTGTCATCTTTGTGGCGTCTAAAACATTGTACATTGCTCTATGTCTAAAAAAAATCAAACTCTCGGCGAATTTATTATTGAAAATCAAACCTCTTTCAAATATACTTCTGGAGAACTTTCAAGATTAATTAACTCGATACGACTTGCTGCTAAGGTAGTAAATCATGAAGTAAATAAAGCTGGTTTAGTTGATATTATAGGTGCCGCGGGCGAAACAAACGTTCAAGGTGAAGATCAACAAAAACTTGATGTTTACGCTAACGATAAATTTATTCAAACATTAACAAATAGAAATATTGTTTGTGGTATTGCAAGTGAAGAAGAGGATGATTTTATTGTTGTAAATAGTCAAGATGAAAACCACCAAAATAAGTACGTGGTTTTAATTGATCCATTAGATGGTTCATCAAATATTGATGTGAATGTTTCTGTAGGAACTATTTTTTCAATTTACAGAAGAGTGACACCTGTTGGAACTCCCGTTACTATAGAAGATTTTCTACAAAAAGGAAGTGAGCAAGTTGCAGCTGGGTATGTGGTTTATGGAACTTCAACAATGATTGTTTACACAACTGGTGATGGTGTAAATGGATTTACATTAAACCCTGCAATTGGTACTTTTTATCTTTCACATCCGAATATGGAATTTCCTGAAGACGGAAAAATATATTCAGTAAATGAAGGGAATTATATTCACTTTCCTTTAGGTGTAAAAAAATATATTAAGTATTGTCAGGAAGAAGAGGGAGACAGACCTTACACTAGTAGATACATTGGATCACTAGTTTCTGATTTTCACAGAAACATGATTAAAGGTGGAATTTATATGTACCCTAAAAGCTCTAAAAACTCCAATGGTAAACTACGTTTATTATACGAATGTAACCCAATGGCATTTTTAGCAGAACAAGCAAATGGAAAGGCTAGTGATGGATTCAATAGGATTATGGATATCCAACCAACTGAATTACACCAAAGGGTGCCATTTTTATGTGGAAGCAAAAATATGGTAGAGAAAGCTGAGGAGTTTATGCGAGAATATTCTTAGAAGTATCTTTTAATAAACATTATAATTAAATCTTATAATCAAATAAGAAATCTAATAGGACTACAAATTGTTAGTCCTATTTTTTTGCAGTAACTTTGTGTAAGTTAATTAGTAATCAAATAAACAAAAATTATGGCTTTTGAATTACCAGAATTAGGATACGCTTATGATGCGTTAGAACCAAATATAGATGCAAGAACAATGGAAATCCACCACTCAAAGCATCACAACGGATATACTACAAAGTTAAACGCTGCAATCGAAGGAACTGATTTAGACGGAAAGTCTATTGAAGATATTTTAACTAACTTAGATATGAATAACGCTGCTGTTCGTAATAACGGAGGAGGATTTTATAATCACTCTTTATTTTGGACAGTAATGAATCCAGAAGATAGAGGATATTTATCTGGTGAGTTAAAAGACGCTATTGAAGCTGAGTTCGGATCTAAAGATGCTTTTATTGAAGCTTTCTCTAAAGCTGCAGCTACTCAATTTGGTTCTGGATGGGCATGGTTATGTGTGCACAAAGGAGGTAAAGTTGAAGTATGTTCTACTCCAAACCAAGACAATCCTTTAATGCCAGGTGTTGCTTGCGGCGGAACTCCGATCTTAGGATTAGATGTTTGGGAACATGCTTATTATTTAAACTACCAAAACAGAAGACCAGATTATATTGATGCTTTCTTTAAAGTAATCAACTGGAACGAAGTTGAAAGAAGATATGCTGAAGCTAAGTAATTAGTGGAGTAATTTTTCTATTACAATAAACAAAAAAGCACCCAAATTGGGTGCTTTTTTTCGCTTAAACTATTTTTGAAAGTGCAAAACTTTTTAGACCCTTTCATTTAAAGTTTGTTGTTTGTTATATTTCAAGTAACATTTCTTTTCAAAAAAGCAAAAAGCGATTTTGTCTTCAATAAATTCTTCATAGAAGACGATAGTAACAAATTAAAATACATAAGCGAACTCAACGTCAGAATGAAGAATCCGAACTCTGTTTCTTTTGGGATTATTTCTACTATTAAATTCATTAACTATATTTTTATACCAATTGGTATATTTTTATTCAAAAAAAATTAAACTCTTAACTCATTTGTTATCATAGTTTTCATGACCTCAGCCAAGTCCTCCATGTAACTTCCATCTTTCATTACGTGCGACATATATGTTGCTCCTTCTATCATGTACGCAAACCTTTTCGCATACACCTCACTATTCACTTCACTTCTAATTTGAGCAGACTCCTTAGCAGCATCAATTAACTTAGTGAACTTATCTAATATTCGTTCGTTATAAGATCTTACTAATTTTGAAATAGAGGTTTGTTGATTTTCTGAATCAACTCCAATATTCAAAATTGGACAACCTCCAAACTTTTTACTGTAATTATAGTACTTTTTATAAAAATTTGAGACGTTGATTAATCTGTCTAATGCTGTGCTCCCCTTTGCCACATGTGCATTTAAATCTTTAAGAACGGTTCGAATACAATATCGAAAAGCTTCTATTGCCAATTCTTCTTTATTCTCGAAATGTCCATAAATAGCTCCTTTCGTTAAACCTGTTGCTTGTGTAATCCCAGATAAACTCATTCCAGAGTATCCTTTCTTATTTAATAATGGTGCAACTGTTTCTAAAATATGTAACCTCGTCCTCTCCGATTTCAACATGTCTGACAAATATATAAAAATATACCGTTTGGTATATTTTTTATTCATTTTTATTAAAATAATTGAAAAAAGGCACTTTAATATCTTTTTAAAATGTTTTATTATTGTTTTTCAATAATTTTTATATCTTTGACCCAGAACAAAAATTCAAAAAAATGAATAGAAAAAACAAACTTTCGTCAATTTTACACCTAATAACTTCCATTTCTTTCTGGTTTTTCATTGCTTTTTTAACATTTAACACAACTTTGAGTCTTTTTTTTGAGAATTCTGAAATTAAAACAGGTAAAAAATCAAAAATTAGAAGTTTAGAAGGATATGCTATACCAATGAAACTATCATTAAATTTAAGGGACGAAGGATATATTTATACAAAAGGAAAAACTACAGTTCATGTATTTAATAACGAAGAGTTAAATGAGACTTTTCTTTACAACGGTCGCTATAAGAAAGAATTTATTCAAGAGCTTAAATCATCCTATGACAAAAAAGAAAAAGTAGGAAGCAATTTCATCCTTACCGATCCAACACAGCAAGGAAACTTTGATTTCACAAATGAATTAATAGATACTCAAACAAGAATAATGGTAAAACCAAAAACTACGTTTTTATCTATTATGTTGTTCTTGGATAGATATCACTCCGTTTTAATTACCATATTAATTTTATACTTTTTAAAGCAAATTTTTCACTATTTAAAAAAGGATTTATCATTTAATTCAAAAGTATCTATCAATGTAAAACGTATTGGAATACTTATATTACTTAGTGAGGTTTTAGGTTTGATTTTTAACCTAATCATAGGAAGGTATATTTCTCATGTAGGAATTGAAACTGACATAATTTACAATAATGCCTTTAATATCAATTTTAATCCCACTTTAGAATTTGACTTTTCAATGTTTATCGTAGGTTTATCATTACTAGTTGTAAGTATCCTTCTTCATAAAGGAAACGATTTGCAAACTGAAAACGAATTAACAATATAGATTATGGCAATAATTGTAAACCTTGATGTTATGCTTGCTAAACGAAAAATGAAGAGTAAAGATTTAGCAGAAATTATTGGCATTACCACAGCGAACCTATCTATTTTAAAGTCTGGAAAAGCAAAAGCTATTCGTTTTTCAACATTAGAGGCAATATGTAAAGCTTTGGATTGTCAGCCTAGTGATATTTTAGAATACCAAGCTGAAGAATAAATTACTGAAAACTATCGATAAGTGGGAAAAAGCTATGAAAAACTTAACACTTTTCAGTAAATGAAAAACTCCTCAATCGGAGTTTTTTTTTATATTCTTAATGCTTGTTCTAAATCATCAATCAAGTCTTCTATATTCTCAATCCCCACACTCAAACGAACTAGAGAATCGGTAATTCCAATTTTCAATCGCTCTTCTTCAGGAATTGAACCATGCGTCATTGTAACAGGATGATTGGCCAAACTTTCAACACCACCTAAAGATTCGGCAAGTGTGAAAAGCTTCAGGTTTTCTAAAAACTTAAACGTTTCTTCTTTACTATCAGATTTCAATTTAAAAGAAACCATTCCCCCGAAGTCATTCATCTGTTTTTTTGCTACTACATGATTCGGGTGATTTTCAAATCCCGGATAATAAACCTTTCCAATTTTTGGATGATTATCTAAAAACTCAGCAACTGCTTTTCCGTTTTCACAATGACGTTGCATTCTTACGTCTAAAGTTTTCAATCCGCGTAAAGCTAAAAATGAATCCATTGGACCAGCGATTGCACCAGCTGCAAACTGTATAAAGTGAATTTCTTTCGCTAAATCTTCATTATTTACCATTAACGCTCCCATGACCAAATCGGAATGACCACCAATATATTTGGTCGCTGAGTGCATTACAATATCAGCTCCTAAATTTAGTGGTTGTTGGATGTAAGGAGTAGCAAAAGTATTATCCACAGCTACTAAAACTTCAGAATTTAGATTCTTAACAGCCTTAGTAATTTCCTCGATATCGGCAATTTTCATTAATGGATTTGTTGGTGTTTCAATCCAAACCAGTTTCGTATTCGAACCAATTGCATTAGAAACATTATCAACTTCATTCATATTCACATATTTGAAATGTAAATTGTACTTTTCAAATAATTGAGTGAACATTCGATAAGTTCCACCGTATAAATCATCTCCAGCAATTACTTCATCTCCTGGTTTTAATAATCTTAAAACACCATCAATCGCAGCCAATCCTGAAGCAAATGCAAAACCATGAGTTCCATTTTCAATAGCAGCTAATCCCTTTTCAAGAGCTGTTCTGGTTGGGTTTGTCGATCTAGAATAGGCGTATCCTTTATGTACACCAGGACTAGATTGCGCATAAGTAGAAGTTTGAAAAATAGGTGGCATAACAGAACCTGTTGCTTCCTCAGGTTTTTGACCTCCATGTATAACTTTTGTACTAAACTTCATACTGTAATTTTTTAAAAAATATTTTACACCAATTTAGTCAATGCCATAATAGTTCCTAAATGAATTCCTTCATGTAAGTTGTTAAAAGCAATTGCGTTATCAATCGAAGTTAACACAAAACCTGTACTTGTAGGGTATTCAGTATATTCTTGAAAAATTCCTTCTTTATAATCTTCCTCAAGTGTATCTGGCAAACCAGCTAATAATTCCTTTACATCTTCAAAATCTTCTGCATTCATTTCTTCGCTTGGACCTGTGCCTTTTCTATATTTTTCAATTAACTCATCTGGAACTAAACATTGCAAGCCAGACAATTTATAATGTAATAATTGTTGTGTAACTACTAAATGAGCAACATTCCAAACAATATTATTATTAAATCCTTCTGGAATTTTATGCAATTGTTCGTGAGTTAAGCCTTCAATTCTTTTTAAAACTAGTTCTCTTGATTTTTTTAAAATATCGAATTGTGTATCCATTTTCTGTTTATTTTAGCGTTGATAAAGATACTTATTTAACATGAAGAAAGTCTATTTTTTACAAACTTGTGATACCTGTAGAAGAATTTTAAGAGAAGTAAATCTTGACGGATTTGAAAAACAAGAAATAAAATTAAATCCGATAACTGTTAAACAATTAGAAGAGCTGTACAGCTATACCAAAAGCTATGAGGATTTGTTTAACAAAAGAGCTAAGTTATATAGAGAAATGGACTTAAAAAATCAGAATTTAACCGAAGATGATTACAAACAATATATATTGGATGAATACACTTTTTTAAAACGTCCTGTATTTATTGTAGATGACGAAATATTTGTTGGAAACAGTAAAAAAACTGTTGAGCAACTAAAAGAAAAGCTTCTCTAACGAGAAGCTTCTTTATTTTTTAAATCTGAAACTATTTCAGCAAATTCATCTTTGGTCAATGTAATTTTTAAACCTACCATAACCAACTGATCTTCATCGCTATTTGCCTTAACAATAATCTCTTTAATTAAGTCTCCTTTTTCTTTAAAGTAAATTGCAGCTTTGTCTTTTCCGTCCTTAACTTTTACTAAAGTTGTTAAGCCATTTTTTCTAGCAAATTTTCTAAAACTCTTTTCAATAGCATTTCCTTCATTATTGTAAACGGTTATTTTACAATGCTCTGCTTTTTTTAATAAAAGATCTATTTCTTCTGTATCTGCCTTGTCAGAAATTAAATTTGACAACGAAACAGGTACACTCATTGAAAATTGAGATTCTTCTTTATGATCTTTGTAGAAATCGTTATACGCCGTTTTTTGTGCCGTAATTGATACAGTTAAAAATAATAGTACTGCTGTAAATAATTGCTTCATAATACTTGGTTTTTTTAATGAAGACGAGCCTGAGAAAAATTTGTTACAAAAAAAGTCTCGCCAAAGCGAGACTCTCGATTAATTAACCAATAACCCAAATTAACTGGCTACTGAATTTTCCGATGCATTAACAGCAAGATTAAAAACAACTAGTCCAAAACCTATCTTATTAATTGCATCTCCAATATTGTAAACAACATCCATTGCTAATCCTCCAAAAATACCATCGTACCAACCTGGGGTTCCTGCCATATAACCAATTGGGTAAATTGCCCAACCAACTAATACGAACCAACATAACATTTTGTGGGCTGATAACACAGCACCTCCGGCCTTTTCAGCAAGTTTTTTAGCCGAACCAAGCCAAATTTCATAAACTATAACGAAATACGCGATACCTGAGATTAATCCCCATAACCATGCTTGATCTCTATAAACAGCTTCCCCAAAATATCCAGTCACTAACATGATAACTGATAATCCTATCAATTTCCACATTAAATCCTTCTTTGCTCCGGCTACTTTTAGTATTAAATAGAATTCAACGCACATTAAAGGAACAGTTAAAATCCAATCTACATATCTAAAAAATGTAGGTGAACTTCCGTTACTATACCAATAATCTCTCATATACCAATAGTGCACTGCGGCAATAAATGTGATTAAACCAGACACCAAAATAGAAGTCCTCCATTTTCTATCATAATTATTCATTGAAAAGAAAAAGAATACTGATGCTGCCATCATGGCCATACAGCCAACAAAAAACGTAAACCCTACATAATCGTCTGTAGCGATCTCAGGGGTGTTAATAAAAGTAAAAAGTGAGTTCATTTTGTAAAATTTTTATTTGTTTAATCAAATTTACAAAATATTAAACAAAATTGTTTAATTTTATACTATAAATATTAAACAAAATTATTCTTTTATGATTGATTTTAAGAGTTTTATAATTGTAGCCACTTTCTTCTCACTATGGATTTCGGTATATTTTAGTATCGAAGTAGAAAGCTTTTTGTCCTACATTTTAATACTCTCTTTTGGAATCGTTCATGGAGCGAA
Source organism: Tenacibaculum sp. MEBiC06402 (assembly GCF_049239625.1). NCBI lineage: Bacteria > Pseudomonadati > Bacteroidota > Flavobacteriia > Flavobacteriales > Flavobacteriaceae > Tenacibaculum > Tenacibaculum sp. MEBiC06402. The sequence goes on along the minus strand of NZ_JBMKKT010000095.1, from coordinate 64,519 downwards.
TGACCTTAGACTTATAGAAAGAAAATATATTAATTTCAATAAATCAGTATTTACAAAAATACTTTTAGCCTACGTTTTGTTTGTAGGAATTACTGGAAGTATCTTTTATTTTTTTCCAATTACGGCACTAGTTCTTTTCGTTATTTTTAGTAGTTATCATTTTGGAGAGGAGCATTTATCATCAAAAATTGCTAAAGCTACTAAAACATCATTCTTATTGTATACGGTCCACGGTTTACTTATTTTTTCAATCATTTTTTTCTGTAATCAAAAGGCTGTCATTGAAATCATTCAAGAGATAACCAACAAAGTAGTTCCATCTCATTATTTTTCAATTTTTCTTAATGGGACAATTATATCTTTATCCTTACTGTTTATATTAAAATACAGACTGAAGGAAATTAAATTACTAGAAATATTAGAAGAGACATTCTATTTATTCATACTTTATGTGATATTCAAAACTGCCTCACTGATTTGGTCTTTTGCAATTTATTTCGTCTTCTGGCATAGCATTCCTTCTTTGATTAGACAAGTTAAATATCTCTACGGAAATCATAAAGTATCAAGTTTCAAAGATTATTTAAAATCATCTTTTCTGTATTGGGCAATTTCCATTATTGGTCTAGTTGTGATTTATTTCCTGTTTAACAACAATGAAAATCTATTCACTCCAATATTGTTTATTCTTTTGGCGTGTATTACGTTTCCCCATGTTTGGATTATTTCTCGACTTGATAAAGATTATTAATCTTCCTCTTTGACAGATAAGTATTGGTTCTCAACTCAGCATTTTCTCTAATATCTTGCCAAAATAAATTAATATCACCAGCGTGATAATTTTTTAGAAAAGACATAAAAAAGCGTAATGGAAATTTAGGATTCGTGCTCCAAACTAATCCATCGGTAATTTTTATTGAAAGTGCTTCGTCATAAATTTTACCATTTGTATATAAAAAACCTTTATGTTCCTCTAATGCAGTTTCTTTAGAGTTATCCCAAGTAATTGGATTGGTCGTAACACTTCCCTTGTACCAATCTTTATCTTTCTTAGGGTAATGACCTTTTTTATATGTATTCCAAGAAACAAAACCTCCCGTTTCATTTGGTTTAGTCATTGGATTAATTGAACTATATAAATCTGATTTAATTCTAATTCCAGGAATGTAAGCCGCTATCAATTGTTTTTGCAAAGGCTTTCCGTCAAAAAATTCTTTTAATAATCGAGAAGTATGCGTGGTTCCTTGACTATGACCAACCATAACAATTGGTCTTCCTTTATTATACTTTTTAAGATACACTTCAAAGGCATTTTTCACATCAGAATATGCTAATTCTTGCGCTTCTTTCCCACCATTTTTAAACATTCTATAAGAACGAATATGAGCTTGTCGATAATAAGGAACATATACTTTTCCAGAAGTTGCAAAAGCAGAAGCTTGCATTAAAACAGCTTTATTTAAAACCTTATTATTCTGCTCAGAATCTGTAATTGGAACATTCCAGCGAATGTCTTTCTTATCTGAAATTAACGTCGGATATACATAAAAAACATCTGCTTTTAAAGTATCGAGGTTCTTGGAAGCATACTTCTGAAACTCCGTTGTATATTTTGAAGGTAATACAGCCCAAAAAGTTTCTTTAGTATAATCTGGTTTTGGTGGAATATTGGCTTGCTGAAATGATTGTGTTTTGTAAGCAGATTTGCAGTTGTATAGTAGTACAACTGCAAATAAAAAATATAGAACTCTTGATAATCTTAATCTATTTATAATCCTCATATGATTTTTCTTCTACTAAATCAGAACCAGTGAGTGTATTTATATCTTTCTTCACCACCGATCGATCATCATTAGTAAAATAAACAGCACGAGCTAAATCAATAAATGTTTGTCCAAAATCTTTTTTTCGCTCACACTCTCTGATATCATCTTCAATTTTCCATAATTTTTTATTGATCGTTAATAAATCATTATGCAATTCTTTCAATTTAGATTCATCTGAAACTTCTTGATAAATACTTTTAATTATCGGAGTTAAAACATCATATTCGTTCTGAATATTCTTTAGCTTTTTTACATCCTTTATTTCTGAAAGCTTAATTTCTAAAATTGTGTATTTATCTACAATCTCACCGTTTGATACTTCTATCTTCATATATTAGTTTAAAATAAATTTAAGCGAAACGACGTTCGATGATTTCCATTAAACGAGTTTCATATTCTTCTTTGTCGCTCCAATCGTAATCAGGTTTTACCATTTTAATGATAAAACTTTTAGCTTCTTTTTCGGTTTTAAAGGTATTTAATTGAGAAACAACTCTATTAAAATCAGCTTGATCTCCGTTAAACAAATGATTTACAAAAGCTATACGGTCGTTTAAATCGATTTTAATAGTGTTTTGTAAAACATCGTTTATGGTTTTTTGAGGTTCTACTTTCTGAAACAAGTCTGCCATTACATCAACTGGCAATGTATCTTGAAGTTCATCTTCAAGAGTTGGAGCAGCGTGGTCTTCAATTTTCTTTACATCTGGAGCTTCTGGTAAAACTTCTTCTTCTCCAAATAATAAGTTTTCTAACTCATCAAAAGGTTGTTCAATAATTTCTTCTACAACTTCAGTTGTTTCTTTCACCTCTTCTTGCTCGTCAAGTTGACTACTAACAAGATCTTGAACAACTTCTAACTCTTCCTCAACTTTTTCATTTGTTATTGCTTCTTGTATAGCTTCCTCAATAACATTTTCGACTTCACCTCCTTCAAGCTCCGTGTTAAATTCATCTAACTGATGAATTACCACTTCATTTTCTTCTTTCTTTTCTGCTACAATAGACTTCTCTATTTTTTGAATCAACTCTTCTTTAGTTTCTTCTGCATGAGGAGTTGTGTTAATATACTCTTCAACATAAGCCAAAAGGGCTAACTTTTCATAAACTTCATACGCCTTTTCTTTTAACGCCATAACATCTTCCTTGTTTTTCATTTGTAAGATGCTGTGTGCTAAACTAGTTAAATCAGAAGCCAATTTTTTGTGCATAAGTTCTTTGTAGGTTTTAATTTTTACCTTTAAATTTTAATAAATTTGTTTTCTATTAAAAGTGAAGCAAAAATAAATAATTGAGCATTAAAATTACAAAATGTTTCTTGAAAACACAGTAAATCATACAGAACAATTTGGGTGGATTGAGGTAATTTGTGGCTCAATGTTTTCTGGTAAAACCGAAGAGCTTATCCGACGTTTAAAGCGTGCAAAATTTGCAAAGCAACGCGTTGAGATATTTAAACCGGCAATTGATGTTAGATACGATGAGGAAGAAGTCGTTTCTCATAATGATAATAGAATTCGTTCTACACCTGTCCCAGCCTCTGCAAATATTAGATTACTAGCGAATAACGTAGATGTTGTTGGTATTGATGAAGCACAGTTTTTTGATGATGAAATAGTTGCTGTTTGTAACGATTTAGCAAACAGAGGCATTCGTGTAATTGTTGCTGGACTAGACATGGACTTTAAAGGAAATCCTTTTGGACCAATGCCTGCTTTAATGGCTACAGCTGAGTACGTAACCAAAGTGCATGCTGTATGCACTAGAACAGGAAATTTAGCTCATTACAGTTTTAGAAAAGCGGAAGGGGACAATATTGTTATGTTGGGAGAAACCCAAGAATACGAGCCTTTAAGCAGAGCTGCTTACTATAAAGCAATCCAAGAACAAAGCAAAAGTAAATTAGAGGAAGAAGAATGAATAATCATGTAACGGTTTTAGAGATTGATGCAAACGCTGTATTGCACAATCTACAATATTTTAAAAAACGCTTACAACCTAACACAAAAATCTTAGCGGTTGTTAAAGCTTTTGGTTATGGCAGTGATGCAATTGAAATAGCTAAAATTGTTAAGGATCATGTTGATTATTTTTCAGTTGCTTATTGTAATGAAGGAATTGCTTTACGTGAAGCAGGAATAGAAACTCCTATTTTAGTATTGCACCCTCAAATACAGAATATTGCTGATATTGTTAAATATAGATTAGAACCAAATTTATACAACTTCAAAATATTTGAAGCTTTCTTAAATTATGCTTCAGATGTTCCTTTAATGAATTACCCCATTCATATCAAATTCAATACTGGACTAAATAGATTAGGATTTTGGCACTCTGATATTCCTAATATTTTGGCACGACTGAAAAAATCAAGTAACGTAGTTGTTCAGTCTATTTTTTCACACTTAGCTGCAAGTGAAGATTTAAATGAGCAAGAATTCACAGTTGGACAGATTAATAACTTCGCTTATATAGTAAAACAAATTTATACGCATTTAGGATATGAACCTATGATTCATATTTTAAACACATCTGGTGTTATTCATTATCCACAGGCGCAATTTGATATGGTTCGAATAGGTATTGGTTTATATGGATTTAGCAATACACCTAAAGAAACTTCAGAATTAAAAAACACCCATAGCCTGAAATCTATAATTTCACAAATTCATACGATCCAACCAGGAGAAACAGTAGGTTATAACAGAGCTTTTGTGGCAAGTAAACCAACCAAAAGTGCAACCATACCAGTGGGACATGCAGATGGAATTTCCAGACGATTAGGGAATAAAAATGGTTTTGTGATTGTTAATAATCAACCGGCACCGATTATTGGAAATGTTTGTATGGACATGATTATGGTTGATGTTACAAAAATAGACTGCAAAGAAGGTGATGAGGTAATTATATTTAATCACCAACAGCACATAGAGTATATGGCTCACAAATGTGAAACCATTCCTTATGAAATTTTAACCGCTATTTCACAACGAGTAAAAAGATTGGTAAAGCATTAATTTTTTTATAAATTACCATCTATTAATAATCAAAAACTAAAACACATGGGAATGCTAAAAGAGTTTAAAGACTTCGCTATGAAGGGTAACTTAGTAGACATTGCGGTTGGTTTCGTAATGGGTGCTGGTTTCAACAAAGTAGTTTCTTCTTTTACTGGAGGAATTGTTTCTCCGCTAATAGGAATGATTGGAGGAACTAATTTTAATGATTTAAAATACGTACTTAAAGAAGGAGTTGCGGATGACTTAACAGGCAAAGTAACAGGTGAAGTTGCTGTTTTATACGGTGCATTTATTACAAATGTTATTGACTTTATCATTGTTGCATTTGTAATGTTCATGATTGTAAAAGGTGTTAACGCCATGAAGAAAAAAGAAGAGGAAGCTCCAGCTGCTCCAGCAGGACCAACTCAAGAAGAGTTATTAGCTGAAATTAGAGACTTATTAAAGAAGAACTAATACGTTTTTCTTTTAACTACTACATAAAAAGCTCGCAATATTGCGAGCTTTTGACTTTTATAGATAAAATTTTACATATGCTTACCTTTGTTCCATCCATGTTTTCCTAAGTATTGTTCTCCACTTTCGACAGCCCCGTCTTCAATACTTGTTCCCATAGAATCATTCCAACGATTTAAATAACCGAATAAAGAAATAACACCTAACATTTCTACAATTTCACCTTCATTCCAATGTTCGTATAATCTTTCTTTAATAGTTTCGTCAACAACATTTGGAACTAAAGATGCAGCTAAAGAAAAATCTAAAGCAGCTCTTTCAGCTTCAGTAAAAGCTGGATGTGTTTTATACTCCCAAATATTATCTAACTTTTCTTGTTCTGCTCCATATCGTTCAGCAGCTCTAATAGCATGAGCCTGGCAATATCTACATCCTGTAGCATTACTACTAACCCAAGCAATCATTCTTTTTAAAGCAGAAGTAACACGGCCGTGGTTAGCCATTACTGCTTTATTCAGGTTTATAAATGCTTTTGATATATCTGGTCTTCTTTGCATAGTTAATACCGAATTTGGGCAAAAACCAAGTGTTTCATTATAAAAATCCGACAACCTTTTTGTTTCCTCATCATGATTAGGATCCAACGGAGTTACTAATGGCATAATTTATTTTTTAAGTAGTTTTGTAATTCTATACAAGAAACGAAAAAAATCTCATATGGCATCAAATATTGTAACTACAGAATGGCAGAAAAACCTATTATTTAAGAGTGATAATCCAAACGGAGCTCACGTTTTAATGGATACTTCATTCGCTAATGGAGGAAACGAAGTTGGCGCTTCTCCAAAAGCTTTAATGCTATCTTCATTAGCTGGATGTTCAGGCTTAGATGTTGTAATGATAGCAGAAAAAATGAGAACTTCTTTTGATGATTTAAAAATCATAGTAGAAGCGAATTTAACTGAAGAACATCCTAAATATTACAATAAAGTTCACGTGAAGTATCTTTTCGAAGGAACAGCGTTAGATGAAGAAAAATTAACCAAAGTTGTAAATTTATCTATCGAAAAATACTGTGGTGTAATGGAAATGTTCCGTCAATTTTCAACAGTTACAACAGAAATAATCTTTAACGAGAAGTAGTTTATTTCCGCAATAAACTTAAAGGACCTTTTTTACGAATTATTCTCCCATTCTTATCTGTTACTTCAATAGAAAACCAATACGTATCTGACGGGAGAATATTTCCATTGTAAGTTCCATCCCAATTACTCGAAGTATCTGAATTTTCATATAGAAGCTTTCCATATCTATTAAAAATTCTAATTTTAGAAGATGAATATTCAATTACACTAAAACCTTCTACACTCCACTCATCTTTTACACCATCGCTATTTGGAGTAAAAAAGGATGGATAATTGAAAACTGAAAATTCAAATGGTAATGTACCACAGCCATTTTTATCTCTTACATACAGTGTGTAAATTCCTGGTTGCAAGTTTTGAAAAACACCATCCTCCTTGTAATTAATATCATCAATTGAATACTCATAAGAACCTGCTCCCAAATTTGATCCTACTACAATAATTGAATTGTTATTAGAGTCATCAATGATTTCAATATCCTCTAATTTTAATGTCGCAATTTCGGAATTTTTCACATTTACTGTTTTTACTTCTGACTCACAACCTAACTGTGACGTAGCCTGCACAAAATATATTCCCGACTGAGTAATATTTGCAGTCATCTGATTAGAGATTACAGTGCCATTTTCATCTTTCCATTCATACATATGATCCGGTCCATTTGGATTTGAAATCGATAATTCCAGCGATCCAACATTCAAACATAAAACCTGATTCTCGTCCACTTCAAAATCAGGAATAACGTTATTCGTAGTAACTGAAACCATAGTTCTGTTAGAAGACACACAACCATTTGAGCTAACCGCTTCAACAAAGTAATCTGTATCAGAAGAAACATTTACTTCAAATATATTTCCTGTAGAAATTACAGTTGTACTTGATGCAGTTTCATACCAACTAACTATTCCTTCAGAAGGAGTCGCTCCTATTGTTACAGTGCCCGAACTTCCACAAACGAAACCGTTTTGAGTCCCTGTTATTACAGGTAAATTATTTACAGTTGCTGTTACTCTTGTTCGCATGAATGATGTGCAACCTCCAACTGATATAGTAACATAAAAATTTTGTGATGAATTTAATACGGGTGTAGTAAAAGTTGTTCCTGTTCCTAATAAATTTCCACCAACCTCGGTATCAAACCAAAGAATAGTTCCCTCAGAAGCATTTGCCGATAACGAAACCGTTCCTGAACCACAGATTTCATTTTCAGTAGTTGAAATTATTTCAGGTATATAAATTCGAGTTGTAGCAGAAATATTTAAAATTGGATCATCTGGCCAACCACCATATTCTACAATATATCCTTTTGGCTCATAAACTCCAGTATCTCCATTTAGGGGTAAATCATTCCATGAACCGATAATTCCAATAGAGTCATCTGTTATATGAGCATAATCTTCTCCTGCTCCGAAATCATTAGGCTCTCCTGTATTCCAAAATGCAAAATTCGGGGTTGAACCATTAAAGTTACCGTTCCAAAAAATTGTTCCATCCTCAGGGCCTGTTGCCCATTTCCAAACACCTTCAGTTTCTTGATCAGTTCCACCAATCCATCCTGCACCATTTGATTGCTCTCCAACAAAACCAGCTTCGTCTGCTGATGTAATTGTTGCTAAATATCCACTTAATCCAAAATAAGTTCTATTTTCTGCTAAGATTTTTGCTTGTGACCAAGAGATTCCAATATCAGAGACAAATTCATAATAATGTTGTGTTGATGGTAAAAAATTAGCATCACCCACGGTTAATGAAAATATTTTTTCATCCGAAATTGCTGGATCTGAACTTTGAAAAACCACATCAGCAACAGCTTGTTCTATGTCCGTTAACAAAAGAGCGCTTCCTCCAGTCCCTGTAAACATTAATTTTCCCTCACGATTATCCCAACTAGTTATAATATTTGGATGAGATCCTGTTAATATTAAAATATCTGAAGTTGCATCATAATTAGCCGAAATCTGAATTGAAAAAGAATCCAAAGTTGTATCATCAGAATCAGTAATTGTAAAACTAGTTGCAATAGGTATTTGACTTAACGGACAATAACTTTGATTCCCTGACTCAGTTAAAACAGGTGGCTGATTTTGTCCAAAAACCTGAAACTGGAATAATAAGAAAAGAAGAACACCAAATACCAGTTTTTTTGATTTCATAAAGGAATGGATTACTTTTACCTGTTAAAACAAATTTACGTTTTTTAAAATTATGCGATGGAAACTTAAATCAACGCCAGATTTGGCAATAACAAAAAAATTAGCTGATGAATTATCTATTAACACCAAACTTGCCTCTATATTGGTTCAAAGAGGTATTACAACTTTTGATGAAGCGAAACATTTTTTTCGACCATCATTAGACGATCTACATGATCCTTTTTTAATGAAGGACATGGACAAAGCAGTAACAAGATTACAAACTGCTATTGATAACAATGAACAAATTTTAATTTATGGAGATTACGATGTAGATGGAACCACTTCTGTTTCATTACTCTATAATTACTTAATTGAACATTATAATAATGTAGCCACATATATTCCGGATAGGTACAAGGAAGGTTATGGTATATCGTTTCAAGGTATTGACTTTGCTAGTGATAATGATTTTTCACTAATTATTGCTTTGGATTGTGGTATAAAAGCTATTGATAAAGTGGCTTACGCAACAGAAAAAGGAATTGATTTCATTATTTGTGATCACCACAAACCTGGAGATGAAATTCCTAAGGCGGTTGCAGTTCTTAATCCTAAAAGAGTGGATTGCGAGTACCCTTATAAAGAACTTTGTGGCTGCGGAGTTGGATTTAAATTAATTCAAGCTCATGCTATTACGAATGGAGTTGAAGTCACTGAACTTCTTACGTTTTTAGATTTAGTAGCAACGGCAATTGCTGCGGATATTGTTCCTATGACGGGTGAAAATAGAGTTTTAGCCTATTATGGATTAAAAGTAATTAATGAACAACCTCGAATCGGAATTAAAGCGCTTATTAAATCCATAGAGAAGAAAGAACTAACTATTTCTGATGTCGTTTTTATTATTGCACCAAGAATTAATGCAGCGGGAAGAATAAAACATGCCAATTATGCTGTGGAATTATTAACTTCAACTGATATTGAAATTGCGACTGAAATAGCTTCGTCTATTGAAAAATTTAATGCTCATAGAAAAGAATTAGACAAAGAAATTGCGGAAGCAGCCTTACTTCAAATTAAAGAAAATAACGAGACCGAGAAATTCACTACAGTTGTTTATAATGAAGATTGGCACAAAGGAGTTATAGGAATTGTAGCTTCAAGATTAACCGAAACTTATTATAGACCAACAGTCGTTTTTACTAAAAGCGAAGGAAAACTTACTGCATCTGCTAGATCAGTGAAAGGTTTTGATGTTTATGATGCTTTGAATGAATGTTCCGAATTCATTGAACAGTTTGGTGGACATAAATATGCCGCTGGGCTAACAATTAAGCCTGAGAACTACGAAAAATTTAAAACTAAATTTGAAGAGGTAGTTAAAAACACAATAAACAAAGAGTTACTCACACCTGAAATCATTGTTGATGCAGAACTTGAATTTGCTGACATTTCTCCAAAGTTTTATCGAATTATTCAACAAATGGCTCCTTTTGGTCCTGAAAATAGGAAACCAGTTTTTAAAAGCTCATCCGTTAGAGATAATGGATATGGAAAACAAGTTGGACAAGATAAATCTCATTTAAAGCTCACGCTTTTTCAAGGAAACCCTAAGAATATTCTTGCAGCAATTGGTTTTAGCATGGGTGATAAAATAAATAAAATTGAAAACGATTTTGATGTTTTATATCAGATAGATGAAAACACATGGAATGGAAGAACTTCGTTACAGTTACTATTAAAAGATTTGAAATAGTTTATTTAGAATAAATCTAAATAATTATATTTGTTCTATAATCAATAACTCAGATTATGGAAGAAATAGTTAAAATATATGACAATCAAATAGGAATTTCATTTCAATGGAAACATTCTTGTTCCCTACTTACTCAAGTTATATTTAGAGATACAGGGTTTCATCTGACAGAAGATGAAATTGAATTATTTATTGAAAAAACAATAGACTCAAAAAAACAAAAGAAATGTCGTGAGTGTCCAATGGGTGAAGATTGTAGATCTCTTTTATTACAAACACCATCTAACAAGGTTAGCCTAGCAGTTTCATCGATAGAACTGGGACAAATAGAAGACTTATTACGAGGAACCTTATTTCAGTTACGATTGAATAACTATTTAGTAGATATATGTAAAAACTAAAAACCCAGCTGATTAGCTGGGTTTTCTTACTATTTTTTTTCTTTTATAAGGTACAAATAAACTGGAAAGTGATCACTATATCCTCCCGTAAATTGTCCGTTAGAAAAACTTCTAAAAGGATAACCTTTATAGCGTCCTTTACTTTGAACCATAAAACGCTTGTTGAAAATCCCAGACTTAAACATCTTATATGTTGAGAAATCTTTTCTACCCTTTTTATTCAATAAAGGTGAAGTAAAAAGGATTTGGTCAAATAAACTTAAATTATCTCTATACGCAGTTGTATTCAATCCTTTTTCAAACATTCTTTCGTAAGGATTATAAATATCTCCTTTTTGAACATCCTCTTTATCCGCCTTTGTTTTTAATACTTCTTTAAATGACTTATTCATAGGATCATCGTTAAAATCACCCATAATCATAATTTTAGCATTTTTATCCTCTTCCTTAATCTTTTCGATTATCTGAGTTACTTTATATGCAGCCTTTTCTCTTAGAGGACTGCTCTTTGCTTCACCACCTCTTCTTGAAGGCCAATGATTAACAATAACATGAACTAACTCATCATCTAAATAACCTGAGACCCTTAAAATATCTCTCGTGTAAACTTTTCTGTTTTCTGAAAATATATTAGGATTTACAGCTTCGTAATGAACAGGCTTAAAATAACGTTGTTGGTACAATAACGCTACATCAATACCTCTTTTATCCGGAGAATCAAAATGAATAATCCCGTAACGCATTTTCTTTAACCTATCAGAATTAACTAAATCCTCAAGTACTTGCTTATTTTCTATTTCAGACACCCCAATAATAGCAGGACCCGTTTTCGCTTTTTCCTCTCCTATTTGACTAATAACCTCCGCTAACTTGTCAATTTTACTCCAATAAACTTTCGATTTGTTGGTATTTAATTCCATAATCGGACTAGCCTCATCATTTTTTGAGGTGTCATTTATGGTATCAAATAAGTTTTCAAGATTATAAAATGCAACAGTTCTAATCTTATACTTCTTTTGTGCGTTAACAAATAAACTACTCATTAACAACACACTTAACAACAGTAATCTTCTCATCTTTAAAATTTAACTCGGCAAAAATAATACAAATTCCAAGCCACATTTTATAGAGTTATTAACAATCTGAAATGTTAATATTAAGTTAACATTGGCATTTTCATAAAAACATAATTTTGTGCGCATTTTTTATTAAAAATAATTTATAACAATTTTATGAAACAATTTACTCTATCAGTGTTATTTAGCTTGATTTCCATACTAGGATTATCAGCTCAAAACATTGTAAAAGGTGTTGTAAAAGACAGCAACTCCGAAGGATTATTACAAGGTGTTTCTATTAGTGTTGAAGGGAAAAACATAAGTGTTACTACTGATGTTATTGGTTCCTTCATCATTGAAAACTTGCCAGATGGAAGACACATCATTGTAATAAAGAAAGATGGATATGAAACTCAAAACTACCCTGTGTCTTTATCAGGAAGCATGGTTGATTTAGGGATTATCTACATGTATGAAGATGAATTTGCTGAGCAACAAGATTTAAGTACCATTATAATTACAGATGATGAGCTTAATGATGATACTACTGCTTCAGATAATATTTCGGGGTTATTACAAGCTTCAAGAGATGTTTATTTAAGAACTGCCGCTTTTGAATTTAGTTCTTCTTTCTTTAGAGTTCGTGGTTTAGATTCAGATAACGCCAAATTATTAATTAATGGTATAGAAATGAATAAGCTTTCGACAGGAAGACCAGAATGGGCTAACTGGGGAGGATTAAACGATGTTCTAAGAAATCAAGAATTTACAAATGGTTTAGCTGCTTCTAATTATACTTTTGGTGGTGTTTTAGGTTCTAACAATATTAGCACAAGAGCATCTGAATATAGAAAAGGTGGACGTATTTCTTACGCTTCGTCTAATAGAAGTTATGTTCACAGAGTTATGGGAACATATGCTACTGGATTAATGGATGACGGATGGGCATTTGCTTTTTCAGGAAGTAGAAGAATTGCGGATGAAGGTTTTGCTGACGGGTCTTCTTATAATGCTTATTCAACTTTTGCATCTATTGAAAAAGTATTTAACGACAATCATAGTTTAAACTTTACTTCTGTATTTGCTGCAAATAGAAGAGGTAAAGCTGCTCCGAATACGCAAGAAGTTATCGATATTAAGGGAATTCAATACAACCCATACTGGGGTTACCAAAACGGAAAAATCAGAAACTCTAGAATTAAAGATGTTGAAGAACCGTTTATTATGTTAAACCACTACTGGAATGTTAATGAAAAAACTTCTTTAACTACAAATGTTTCTTACCAGTTCGGAGGAATTGGAAACAGTAGAATTGATTTTAACGGAGCAAGAGTAGAAGATGGTGTACTTGACGGAGACGGAAATCCATTCATCACAAATTTAGCAACTGCTAACCCTGACCCAACTTACTATCAAAAATTACCAAGTTATGGTATCAGACAAGGGTTACCAGATGTTTATGGTATGTATCAAGCTTTCGCTAACGATGGTCAATTAGATTGGGATCAGTTATATGCTGCTAATGCAGCTTCTGTTACTGGAGGAAATTCTGCGTACGTATTATACGAAGACAGAAATGAAGATGACAGATTTACAATCAATACAATTTTCAACACTGAATTAACAGACAACATTACTTTAAATGCTTCTGTTAACTATACTTCTCAAAAATCAGAGAACTTTGCAGAAATAACTGATTTATTAGGAGGAACAGGATATTTAGACGTTGATACTTTTGCTGATACTTTTGAAGAAAAGCAAAACAACTTATTAAACCCATTACATTTAGCTGGAGAAGGAGATCGTTTCAAATATGATTTTGACTTGTTATCAGAAGTAATTAATGGTTTTGTTCAAACTCAATTCAAGTTTAACAAAGTTGATTTCTTCTTAGCAGGTAGCCTTTCTAGAACTTCTCACCAAAGAGAAGGAAACTTCCAAAATGGAGGATTCATCAATACTTCATTAGGAAAATCTGAAAAGCAAGAATTCACTAACTGGGGAGCTAAAGGAGGTTTAACTTATAAAATTACTGGTCGTCATATCTTAGATTTTAATGCAGGTTACTTAACAAAAGCTCCTACATTAAGAAACACATTCGCTAATTCAAGAGAAAACAATGCAACTATAAGAGGTATTACAAGTGAAAAGGTACTATCATTAGATGCAAGTTATATTGTAAGAACTCCAATAGTACAAGCTAGAGCTACAGCATACTATACTGGAATTAAAGATGCAACGGAAACTTCTTTCTTTTTCGCTGATGGAATTGGTGGAGACAACACTGCTTTTGTACAAGAAACTTTACAAGGTATTGAAAAAAGACACATTGGTGCTGAATTAGGTTTAGAGGTTAAAGTAACTCCTACTTTAAAGTTAAAAGGTGCTGCTAATATTGGTCAGTACACTTATGCTAACAATCCAAACTTATTTATTGCTTCTGAAGACTTTGTAAATGACCCTGATGCAGATGAATTTGGAGTTAAGAGTTTTGGACAATCAAATCTTAAAAATTACAGATTAGCTAGTGGACCTCAAAAAGCATATTCATTCGGATTTGAATATAGAGATCCTGATTACTGGTGGTTTGGAGCAACAGCTAACGTATTCAATGACACATACATAGATATTGCTCCTTTAACAAGAAGTAGTAACTTTGCAAATAGCACGAATGCGCTTGGAGCATCTGTTCCTTTTCCTGACTACGACGAGTCAATTGCTAGAGAATTATTAAGACAAGAAAGATTTAGCGACTATATGGTTGTAAATGCCGTAGGTGGAAAATCATGGAAAATTGGAGATAATCAATACATTGGTTTATTTGCTAGTATTGGAAACATCTTTAATAGAGAATACAGAACAGGTGGTTTTGAGCAAGGAAGAAATGCTAACTATCGTCAATTAAGAGATGACAAAGCATTAGACACTCCTGTTTTTGGTAACAAATACTGGTTTGGTAGAGGTACTACCTACTTCATTAACTTAAATTATAGATTTTAATAAAATATTATTAATAAATAGAAAAAATGAGAACTAATAAAATTTTAAGCATATTATCATTTTTTATCTTCGCTTTCGCAATTACTTCTTGTGTAGAAGATAACTCTTTTGAAACTCCGAATATTAAACTTGAGGAGCCAAACATAAATACTGATCTTACAGTGGCTAAGGTTCAGAATGATTTAATTCAAGAATATAACAGTAACGATAATTTAACTCTTACATATAGAGTTAACGAAACTCCAACTTACGTTTACGGATATGTAGTTTCAAGCGATGCTGCCGGAAACTTCTTCAAAACTTTAGTAATTCAAGATAAGCCAGAAAACCCAACTGCTGGAATCGAGCTTTTAATTAACAATGCATCATTAAGTGAATCTTTTGAAGTTGGTAGAAAAGTATACATCAAATTAGATGGGTTAACTGTTACATATGATGATGGTGAAAGCTCAAGTTTTATAAACCCAACGAACAATGTACCTGGAGTTTTCACTTTAGGATTCTTAACTAGCGAAAACAGAGTTGACGATATTCCTTATACATCAGAAGAGCAAAGAGAAGCTCTTGTTAAGTCTACTGAATTAGCTACAATTGTTCCTACTCCAATTAAAATTGGTGAAATCGAGCAAAAGCACGTAAACACATTAGTTACTTTAGAATCTGCTCAATTCGACAAAGAAGAATTAGGAAAAACATTTGCTGGAGAGTTAAATGATGAGTTTGATGGATTTAGAAATATTTTTGAATGTGGTACTGAAGCAAAAATTGCTTTACAAACTAGTACTTTTTCTAGCTTCAAATCTAATAAATTACCAGAAGGACAAGGAGCTGCTACGGCGGTTTTAGCAAAAGACTTTAGAGCTGAATTCTTCGTTTTAGTTGCTAACAATCCTGCTGAATTAGATTTTATCGACCCAGAAAGATGTGATCCTATCGTATTAGAGTGTACTGGTGCAACTTCTACTGATGTAACTGTATTTGAAGAAGATTTCCAAACTATTACAAACGAAGCTCAATTAGACGGTTTAGGATGGACTAACGTAAACGTATCTGGAGGAACTGAAAGATATGAAGATAGCTCTTTCTCTGGAAACAGATATATGAAGATTTCTGCTTTTGGAACTGGTGAAGATCCGTTAGAGGCTTGGTTAGTAACTCCAGCTATCAATTTAGATAGCACTACTGAAGAGGTATTGACTTTTGATATTTCTTCAAACTTTGAAACTGGTAAAGTCTTAACAGCGTTTATCACAGAAAACTATACAGGTGATCCAACAACTACTGAGTGGATTCAAATTGATGCTAACATTCCTACTGGTGACGGTGGTTTTGGAGATTTCGTATCTTCTTCAATCAATATTTCTTGTTTAAGTGGTGATGTACACGTTGCATTCAAATATTTAGGTTCTGCTGACAACATGGAAACTAGATACCACATTGACAATGTAAAAGTAACTGGAAAATAAGTTTAACTATTTTTTCAATTAAAAAGCCGAGTTTTAAAACTCGGCTTTTTTTATGCATCTTTATGAAAAAGAAATTAAATGTCATCTAAAAGAAGAATATCGAGAGCCTTTAAAAATGCTAAAATTCTGCCCTTACACAAAAACTCTAAATATGTACTTTTTTCTGATTGTCATAGAGGTGATAATAGTTTTGCTGATGATTTTGCAAGAAATAGAAATATCTTTAACTATGCCCTATCACAATACTTAGCTGATGATTTTACATATATAGAATTAGGAGATGGAGACGAACTTTGGGAAAACAAGTTTCATAGAATATTCCAGGAAAATAAAGATGTATATATGCTCCTAAAAAAATTTCACGATGTAAATCGTCTTCATTTTATTTGGGGGAATCATGATATGGATTATAAAAACCCTAAAAACGTTCAGAAGAATTTAGCTAGTTACTATGAAGATGCCACTGGAAAGCAAAGAGTATTAATGCCTAACGCTTCATTTTCAGAAGCTATTATTCTAAAAAACGAGCAACTCAATCAGTCGCTACTTCTTATTCATGGTCATCAAGCAGATTGGTTTAATTACAATTTATGGCGATTAAGCCGATTTTTAGTCAGGTTTTTATGGCGACCACTTCAAATACATGGAATTAAAGACCCTACAAGTCCTGCTCAAAACTTTAGAGAATCAATAAAAATAGAACGAAGAGTAGAAAACTGGATTAAAAACAATGATAATCAAATCGTAATTACAGGACATACGCACCGACCTCGCTTTCCTCAACCTGATGAAATTCCATTCTTTAATGATGGTAGCTGCGTTCATCCAAGATGCATTACCGGTTTAGAAATAGAAAACTACGAGATAACCCTAATAAAATGGCACTTTATAACACAAGAAAATGGAACCATGAAAATTGTAAAATCCATTCTTGAAGGCCCTAAAAATATTGAGGAATATCGGTAGTTAAAATCATTTCATAACATTTAGGTAACATATCAAAAAGCATTCGTTTATACATTTGCCAAGTTTAAATGTATAAAAATGGGAGATCCATATATTTTAATGTTAATAGCACTTGCGGGGCTTGCAATTCTTGACTTAGTGGTAGGTGTTAGTAACGATGCTGTAAACTTTTTAAATTCAGCTATTGGTTCAAAAGCCATTCCAATTAAAACAATTATGATTATTGCTAGTGTTGGTGTGTTCTTTGGAGCTGTAACTTCTAGCGGAATGATGGAGGTTGCTAGAAAAGGAATTTTTAACCCAAATATGTTCATGTTTGAAGAAATCATGTTCATATTTATGGCGGTAATGATTACGGATATTCTCTTATTAGATATATTCAATTCTCTAGGAATGCCAACTTCTACAACGGTATCAATTGTTTTTGAATTACTTGGTGCTGCTGTAGCAATTGCGCTTCTTAAAATAACTGCCTCAGAAGAAGCTTCTATTTCAGAAATTTGGAATTATATTAACAATGAACAAGCCACTAAAATTATTTTAGGAATCGTACTCTCCGTAGTAGTTGCGTTTACCGTCGGAGCTATAGTACAATATTTTTCAAGACTTATTTATTCATTTAATTTTGAAAATAGACCTACTTATATAAGCGCATTGTTCGGTGGATTTGCTATCACCGCAATTACTTATTTTATTATAATAAAAGGACTAAAAGGAACTGATTTTTACGGTAGTATTAAACATACCATAGAAGGAAGCACAACACTAATTGTTTTAGGTGGATTTGCTATTTGGTCGGCGATTTCATACTTACTTATAAATGTATTTAAAATAAACATTTTAACCGCGATTATTGCGATTGGTACGTTCTCATTAGCTATGGCTTTTGCAGGAAATGATTTAGTAAACTTTATAGGTGTACCTATTGCTGCCTTAAACTCCTATAATGCTTGGGAAGCTTCTGGCGTGGCCGCTAACGAATTCTCAATGGGAATATTAGCAGAAAAAGTTCCTTCAAACACATTATTATTATTGTTTGCTGGAGCAATTATGGTAATTACACTTTGGACTTCTAAAAAAGCACGTGCGGTAATCGAAACTGGAATTAACTTATCTCGTCAAGGAGATGGACACGAAAAATTTCAGCCAAATAATCTTTCTCGTATTGTTGTAAGAGCAGCTATGTTTACGAATATGGGGTTAAACAAGTTAATTCCATTAAAAACACAAGATTATATCAATTCAAAGTTTGAAAAACCAGTAATTAAATTACCTAAAGACAAGACATACGAATTACCTGCGTTTGACTTAGTTCGTGCTTCTGTAAATTTAATTATGGCGAGTATCCTGATTTCTATTGCAACTTCAATGAAACTTCCATTATCAACTACATATGTAACTTTTATGGTAGCAATGGGAACTTCTTTAGCAGATAGAGCTTGGGGACGCGAAAGCGCTGTATATAGAGTTGCTGGTGTTATTAATGTAATTGGTGGGTGGTTTTTAACTGCAATTATTGCTTTTACAGCAGCTGGTATTGTTGCTTTTTTAATTTACTGGCACACAGCAATGATTCCTGTTTTATTGTTTGTTGTAATCGCAATGTTGGTTAGAACTACGTTGCAATACTCTAAAAAGTCTAAAGAAGAGAAAAAACAGCAGTTTGTAGAAAGAGCTGAGTTAATTTCTATTAACGAAGTAATTGAAGAAAGTTCTGGACATATTGCTAATGTTGCTGAAAGAGTAAACAAATTATACTCAAGTGTTGTTAATGATTTAGCGACTCATGATTTAAATAAATTAAGAAAAACTGAAAAGCACGTAGCCAAGCTAAATAACGAAATTGAAAGTTTAAAAAGTGGTGTATTCTATTTTATCAAGTCTTTAGATGACACTTCTGTTCAGGCGAGTAAATTTTACATCTTAATCTTAGGTTACCTTCAAGATATTGCACAATCTATAAGTTACATTTCAAAGTCTACTTATAATCACGTAAATAACAATCACAAGAATCTTAAAAAATCTCAATTAAAAGATTTAAAGCACATTGACAATAAATTAAGTCAATTACTTGAGGATATCAGTAAAGCATTTGAAACAAAACAATTCGACAATTTAAATCAGATTTTAGTTGGGAAAAAGGAGCTTTTAAAAGAAGTATCTGAATCAATTGAAAGACAAGTTGAAAGGATTCGTACGTATGAAACGAGCCCTAAAAACACTACTTTATACTTTAGTATTTTATTAGAAACACAAGATTTAGTATCTGGATTAATAAATCTACTAGATAATTACAACGAGTTTTATATAAGTACGAAAGTATCAATTTAAGCACTTTAAAAACACCATAAAAAAACTCGAGTTAAACTCGAGTTTTTTTTATTTGAAAGAATTTAAAATTTCACTTAAAAAATTATTTACATCTGCATTTTTTGTAAGACCTAATCGAACTATTACCAATTCTTGATCTGGTAATACAAAAACATTTTGTCCTTGATATCCGTTAAATGAATACATATTTCTTGGCACATCTAAATACCTTCCTCCCGAATTCAACCAAATTTGTGCCCCGTACCATCCATCTGAAGTTGGTGTTGGTGTAGTAGCATAATTCACCCAATCTTTATCAAATAATGAATCTCCATTCCAATTCCCATTATGCAAATACAACAATCCAAACTTAGCCCAATCTCTTGCAGTCGCCCAAGCGTATGATGATCCAACATAGTTTCCAGCCATATCCGTTTCAACTGTCATTGAATTCATTCCAATTCTATCAATAAGCGAACTATACCAAAAATCTAAATATTCTTGATGTGTTTTAAATTGCTTTCTTAAAATACCAGAAAGTAAATTTGTTGTACCTGATGAATAATTCCAAGACTCATTTGGTTTACCTACTAAAGGTTTATCTATTTGAATCCTTGTAACATCTTCTGTTAAGAACAGCATCTTAGTTACGTCCGAAATAGAGTTATAATCTTCATCCCACTCCAAACCACTATTCATTTGCAATAAATTATGAATAGTAATATCCTTTCGCTCATCATTTTTCCATTCTTCAAAAGGAGCTTCATCATAAACATTAATCTTTCCTTGACAATGTAAAACTCCAAAAAGTGTACTAGTTATACTTTTAGTCATAGACCACCCAAGTAAAACAGAGTTTTTATCTAAACCTGTATCATATTTTTCTGCTATTATTTTGTCCTTATAAACAACAACAATTGCCCTAGTTTTATTGATATCGTTAAACATCTTATCCACGGTGGCATTTAACTTTTCGTAATTTATATTTGAAAAAATCGAATCTTTTGGTTCTGCATTACCATAAGGAAAAGGGGTAACAAAGTCAGGTTCCGTTCTTTTAGGTTTTGGAATATTTTTATCGAGCTTAACACCATCAACAAGTAATAAACTTCCAAATCCATCTCTATAGATCGATTTACGATTCAGTAAACCAAAAGCCGATGAATAAGCTGTTTTCTTGTCAATATCAACTCTATTGATTGCCTGATTGATAGGAGAAAAATTCGTATCTGTACTATCTGTAAACGCAAGACTTCTTTCCGCTAAAAACACAGAAGAACCCGTCATCTTTGCAGAATAACCAGCTATTATATTAAGTTTTGGGTAATTGTAAAAAACGATTAACAGTGAAACCGTGAAAAGTAATAATAAACTTCTCTTTAATATTTTCATATGAGGTTAATTTTAAACAAATGTAAGAATTTAAGTGATTGATTGTTCGTTTGCCAACAGAGCCGTATTTTTGTTATAAATTATATTTTTCATGTTTGATATCAATAAAATACGTGAAGATTTTCCAATCTTAAAAAGAAAAGTTCACGGAAAACCTTTAATATATTTCGATAACGGTGCGACATCTCAAACACCTAAACAAGTTATCGACACCATTGTTGACTATTACACTAACTATAACGCAAATATTCATCGCGGAGTACATACACTGAGTCAAGAAGCTACAGATAAGTATGAAGAAGCTCGTATTAAAATTCAAAAACACTTTAACGCGAAGCATGCTTATGAAATGATTTTTACAGCTGGAACTACAGAAAGTATAAATATTATAGCATCTGGTTTCAGTTCAATTTTAAAAGAAGGTGATGAAGTTATAGTATCTGCCTTAGAACACCACTCGAATATTGTTCCATGGCAAATGATGTGTGAAAAAACTGGAGCTACACTAAAAGTTCTTCCGATGGATGAGGATGGTTCTCTTAGAATGGACTTATTCGATGAATTACTAAACTCAAAAACGAAATTAGTTTTTTGTAATCATGTATCAAATGCTTTAGGAACAATTAATCCTATAGAAACTATTATTCATAGAGCTCATAAGTTCGGAGCATACGTTTTAATTGATGGCGCTCAAGCATGTCCACATATAAAACCCGATGTTCAAGCTTTAGATGTAGACTTCTATGTTACATCAGCTCACAAAATGTGTGGACCAACAGGTGTGGGAATTTTATACGGAAAACAAGAACTTCTTGAAATGCTTCCCCCATATCAAGGCGGTGGAGAAATGATTGAAACTGTAACTTTTGAAAAAACTACATACGCCGGTTTACCTCATAAATTTGAAGCTGGTACGCCTAATATATGCGGCGGAATTGCTTTTGGTGCCGCTATTGACTATATGAACTCTATAGGTTTTGAAACAATTCAAGAACGTGAAAATGAACTTTTAGAGTATGCTACCTCGGAGCTAAAACAAATAGAAGGACTCCGAATTTTTGGAACTGCTAATAAAACCTCGGTAATATCATTTAATATAGATGGAATTCATCCATACGATATCGGTAGTATCCTAGACAAACTAGGAATTGCGGTAAGAACTGGACATCATTGTGCACAACCTATTATGGATTTCTATAAAATTCCAGGAACAGTAAGAGCTTCTTTATCTTTTTACAATACAAAAGAGGAAATAAACACATTAGTTAATGCTGTAAAAAAGGCAAAAATGATGTTAAGTTAATTTTACCATTTTTACAAAAAACTTACCAAAAAGGTATTGTTAAATTCTCATTTTTCAATGCCTTTTTTTATTAAATTTACACAAAACACATCGTTTTTGTTTAAAAAAAAACATGAAAAATGACATTTTTTTTGCCAAAAACAACAATAAAACCCAATATTAATAAGGCTTCACCAAAGAAATTAACTTTTTTTTAAGGATTTCACTTTTGTAAGTAAAAAAATCTTATTTTTAGCATCACAAAAAATTAACATTATTATTGGTTTATTTAAGTTCATTTAACATAGTTGTTAATTTTTTAAAAAATGGGGAAGAAAAACCAGCCCTTGAAAAAAATATTTGGTTTTTCTCAATTATTAAATTTTAAATTTTACAAAATGAAAAGAGTTTTATTAAGCATTGCTGTAGTAGCAGGTTTATTAACTGGATGTCAAGATGAAAATTCAAGAGAAGACATTACATTAACACAAGAAGCAGTCGTAGATATGAGCGACTTCTATGTACAAACTGAGGAAACAGTTGCAAAAGGAGTAAACTCTCAATGTCAATCTATGAAGGTATTAAACCGTCAATTAAAAGAAAACCCAGGTTTATACAAGCAAATGTATGACATTGAATACAACACAAGAAAATTCATTGCTGCCAAAAAAGGCGGAAACGGCGGTGGTAAACCAGGCGGCGGAGACGGCGGCGATGGTGGAGGAGGAAATCCACCAGTAGATGACGGATTAGGAGTAATCAATATCCCTGTATATGTACATGTTGTATATAGTAACTCAAACGAAAATATTTCTGATGCACAAATCGCATCTCAAATGAGAGTATTAAATGATGACTTCAGAATGCAAAATTCTGACGCAAGTAATACACCAGCTGAGTTTGCTGCTGTAGCTGCTGATAGTGAAATTACTTTCACTTTAGCTAATACTTTTAGATATGCTGACTCAAGAACTTCTTGGGGAACTAACGATGCAGTAAAATCTGCTTACCCTCCAGTATCACCTTCTACTCACTTAAACATTTGGGTATGTAACATTGGTGGAGGAATTTTAGGATATGCGCAATTTCCAGGTGGTAATTTAGCTACTGATGGTGTAGTATGTGCTCCTCAATTCTTTGGTACTACTGGATACGTACAAGCTCCATTTAACAAAGGACGTACGATGACTCACGAAGTTGGTCACTACTTAAACTTACGTCACATTTGGGGAGACGGAAGATGTCGTCAAGACGATTTCGTATCTGATACTCCTTCTTCTGATGGACCTAACTACGGATGTCCAAGTTACCCAACTGTAAACTGTCGTTCTAATGACATGACAATGAACTACATGGACTACACTGATGATGCTTGTATGAGTTTATTCTCTCAAGGTCAGAAAGAAAGAATGAGAGCTACTTTCCAATCTGGAGGAGGTAGAGCTTCAATCTTAAACTAGTAAACACACAATTATTATTTATATTAACCTAAGTAGTTTATAAGAGGTTAAAAGACCTCTTATAAACTGCTTCTCAAAAAGCCCTTACCAATGAGAAAAGTAGTTTTATCTATTGTAGCTGCTGCAACTTTACTAATAGGTTGTCAAAACAATGAAACAGATCAACCTGTAGAAACTAATGATGAAGTTGTTGCACAAAAAAGTGCCAAGCAATGTTTTACAATGGATAAGTTAAATGAAAATTTAGCTCAAGATCCAAGTTTAGCCGGGAAAATGGCTAGTATTGAAGAACAAACTTTTAAGTTCATCTCAGAACAAGAAAATGTTTTAGGTAGATTAGTTAATGGAAAAATTCAAATTCCTGTAGTTTTCCACGTAATCTATAGACAAGCTAGTGAAAACTTACCTTTATCTGTTTTAGAAGATCAGATAGCAGCGTTAAACGAAGACTTTAATTTACAAAATCCAAATAGAGGTGCTATGCCAGCTGAATTTGCAGGTGTAGAGGCTAATGTTGGAATCGATTTTGTAATTGAAGATGTAATTAGAGTTAGTAGTAGAAAAAGAAGCTGGAGACCAGACGATTCTATGAAATTCTCTTCTAGTGGAGGTAGTGATGTAGTTAACCCTCAAGAATTCTTAAACATTTGGATTGTTAACAACATGCCATACCGAGGTGGAACTATCTTAGGATATGCTCAATTCCCAGGAGGTAGCTGGTCTACTGACGGTGTTGTATTAGGAAGTAGATTTGTTGGAAGAACTGACAGAACTGCTACTCACGAAGTTGGTCACTGGTTAAACTTACGTCACATTTGGGGTGATGGTGGTTGCGGTGCTACTGATTTTGTTGCTGATACTCCAGACGCTGCAGGACCAAGTAGAGGTTGCCCAACTTATCCAACTGTTGAGTGTGGTACAACTAACATGACTATGAACTTCATGGACTATTCTTCTGATGATTGTATGTACATGTTTACGAATGGTCAAAAAGCTAGAATGGACGCAGTTTTTGCTGCTGGAGGATTTAGAGCTACAATGGCTGACTAATCTCAAAACTTGAAAATTATTATATTTATGAGCGCCATAATTTATGGCGCTTTTTTTAATTGAAAACCATGAAAACATTCATCTCTTTATTAATAATTTTAACTTCAGTAAGCTGTGTTTCACAGAAAAAACAACAAACCAACTCAATAGAAGAAATAATATTTAATGCTCAAACGAGAGGAGCAATGGAAAATATAAAATTGGCAGGTAAAAATCTTGAGTATAAAACTTACAGTGATAGCAAAAGTCTTCTAATTAATGATGAGCAAAAGAACAAACTGTATGATTTAATTAAAAAAATAGATTTAACTAAACTTTCTGAATTTAAAGTTTCATCCGAAAACAGAGCCTCAGATAGAGCAATGCACGCAACTTTTACTATAAAAACAGATAAACAAACTTACACTTCAAATCAATTTGACGATAATAATCCACCTGAAGAGCTAAAAAAAATTATAGAACTATTAAGAAGTTTTGTTGATTAGTAACTATTTTCTTCCGAAATCAGCCGGAATTTCACCCCAAGCCTTTGTTTCCCATTTTAAAATTGGGTTTGAGTAGTTGTTATCATTAAGCCATTTTTCGGCTCTTTTAATTAATTCTAATAAATCACTATTCTCTTTTGTAAAAGTAATGTTAGTTCTACATTGCTTCTTTCTCACCCAACTCATTGCTATTTTGGAATCTGTATAAATTGGATAATTATGAGCATTTTTTTTCTGTAAAAAAGCCAAACCATGCACAATCGCCAAGAACTCTCCTATATTATTTGTTCCCTCTTTAAATGGACCTTGAATGAAAATTTGTTTTTTGGTTTTGGTGTCAACCCCTCTGTATTCCATTTTACCTGGATTACCTGCACATGCAGCATCTACCGATAAGCTATTTAAAATAGGTTTACCATACTTTTCAAGTTCTTTCTTAGTAAGTGTTTCTTTCTTTGTATTAACCCCTTTAAAATCTTCGAAAGACTTTTTTATAGCAACTTTCGCTTCAGATTCACTCGCAAATGATTTATATTCAGCACCTTCAAAACCGTTAATTTGTTCCTTACACGCTTCCCAAGAAGTGTAAATCCCAGGTTTTTTTCCTTTCCAAACAACGTAATATTTCTTTTTATTAGCCAATTTCTTCTTGTAAAATTACTTTCTCAATGATTTGAGGAAAATATTTATATTCTAATTCATGAACTTTTTCTGCAATCTCTTCGGCAGAATCATCTTCTTCTATTTTCGTTTTTGCCTGAAAAATGATAGCTCCTTCGTCATAATTTTCATTTACATAGTGTATTGTAATACCAGTTTCACCCTCAATATTATCTTTTACGGCTTTGTGAACATTCATTCCATACATTCCTTTTCCTCCATATTTTGGCAATAATGCAGGATGAATATTTATGATTTTATTTGGAAAAGCCTCAACAATCTTACTTGGCACCCTCCATAAAAATCCAGCTAAAACAATATAATCTGCTTCGTTTCTCAAAAAATTCAACACCTTATCAGTTTTAGTAAAATCTTCTTTATCAAATACTAACGTGTTTATTTCCAATCTTTTACACCTCTCCAAAACTTTGGCACGTTGGTTGTTAGTAAGCACGTGAGTAACATCAATAGATTTTTTAGTTTGAAAAAACCCAATAATATTTTCGGCATTACTACCAGAGCCGGAAGCAAAAATTACAATTCGTTTCATAATCTACAACACTATATAGTTACTGCAAAAAAACAATAATTATTAACATGAGTGTGGTCTTAAGAAAAGATTTTTTTATTTTAGACCCCACATTTTCGGGCAAAAATTAGAATTAAAACCTAAGATTTGTATTTTTGCCACGATTTTAAATTTAAAAATTAAAAAATTATGTCAGACATTGCATCAAGAGTAAAGGCAATTATCGTTGATAAATTAGGAGTAGACGATAACGAAGTAACTAACGAAGCAAGCTTCACTAACGATTTAGGAGCAGATTCTTTAGACACTGTTGAGTTAATCATGGAATTTGAAAAGGAATTTGATATTCAAATCCCAGACGATCAAGCGGAGAACATTGCTACAGTTGGTCAAGCAATAAGCTATATTGAAGAAGCTAAAAAGTAAGAATATATGCAATTAAAACGAGTTGTTATAACTGGACTTGGCGCATTAACGCCAATAGGAAATAATATTGAAGAATATTGGAATGGCTTAGTTAACGGAGTTAGCGGTGCAGCCCCTATTACATATTTTGATGCTGCCAAGTTCAAAACTCGTTTCGCTTGTGAACTTAAAAATTTCGATGTTAAAGATTACATCGATAGAAAAGAATCAAGAAGAATGGATAGATTTACGCAGTATGCGATGATTGCTTCTGATGAAGCAATTAAAGATGCTGAGTTAAATTTAGACACTATTGATAAATTAAGAGTTGGGGTAATTTGGGGTGCCGGAATTGGTGGTTTAGAAACTTTCCAAGATGAAGTTTTAAATTACGCCAAAGGAGACGGAAGTCCTAGATTCAACCCTTTCTTTATACCAAAAATGATTGCAGATATTGCGCCAGGACATATTTCTATTAAAAATGGATTCATGGGGCCAAATTACACTACCGTATCTGCATGTGCATCTTCAGCAAACGCATTAATTGATGCACTTAACTACATACGATTAGGACATTGCGATGTAATCGTATCTGGAGGTAGTGAAGCAGCTGTTACCATAGCTGGAATGGGTGGTTTTAATGCAATGCATGCTTTATCTACTAGAAACGATGATCCCCAAGCAGCCTCAAGGCCTTTTGATGCTGAAAGAGATGGTTTTGTTTTAGGTGAAGGTGCAGGAGCGTTAATTTTAGAAGAGTATGAACATGCCAAAGCTAGAGGCGCGAAAATTTACGCTGAAGTAATTGGTGGTGGTTTATCTTCTGATGCACATCACATGACAGCTCCACACCCTGATGGATTAGGAGTAATTGCGGTGATGAAAAACTGTCTAGAAAATGCAGGAATAAAACCGGAAGAAGTTGATCATATTAATACACATGGAACTTCTACACCTTTAGGAGATGTTGCTGAATTAAAAGCTATATCTGAGGTTTTTGGAGATCATGCTAAAAACATCAACATCAATTCTACTAAGTCAATGACAGGTCATTTACTTGGTGCTGCAGGTGCTATAGAAGCTGTTGCCTCTATATTAGCAATGAAGCACGGAATTGTTCCTCCTACAATCAATCATTCTACAAAAGATGAAAATATTAATCCAGATTTAAACTTAACGTTAAATACTCCTCAAAAAAGAGATATTAAAGTAGCGATGAGTAACACATTTGGATTTGGAGGTCATAATGCCTGTATAGCTTTTAAAAAATTAGATTAATTAATCTTATTATATGAATTTTCTTCGCAAAATAGTTAATCCAAAAACTAAGGAGGACGAAGAATTTTATTACGACTTAAAAGCACTACTAAATTTTAAACCCATAAAACTATCACATTATAAAAGAGCTTTTATTCATCGTTCTCTTAAAATGACAGATAGTAAAGGGAAGCCTATTAATTACGAACGTTTAGAGTTTTTAGGAGATGCTATATTGGGCTCTGTAATTGCTTCATTTTTATACAAAGAAGCTCCGAAAGGTGATGAAGGTTATCTAACTCAAATGCGCTCGAAAGTTGTTAGCAGACAAAGCCTAAACAAATTAGGTAAAGATCTAGATCTCATCAGATTTGTAAAAAGCAACATCAATCAAAACCAAATTGGTGAGAATATCCATGGAAATATTTTCGAAGCTTTAGTAGGTGCGATATATTTAGATCGTGGGTACAATTATTGTCATCAATTTATATATGATCAGGTAATTATACCTTATGTAGATTTGCAAAAACTTGAGAATAAAATATCAAGTTATAAAGGTTATATTATCGAATGGTGTCAAAAAACAAAAAGGAAATATCTTTTTGAAAGTTATGAAGATACGGGTAGACAAGTACAAAAACATTTTAGTGTAATTGTGTACATAGATGGTCAAAAAATTGCAAAAGGAAGAGCTACTTCAAAGAAAAAAGCTGAAGAAATGGCAGCAAAGAGAGTTTATTATGCTTTTCAAAACGAAATTAGCTCAATAGAATAAACAGAATCGAAATCGTTTTCGTTTTTTTCACAATATCTTATCATTACATTCTTTAACTTAGCATATTAGTAATTTATATCTTTTATGCAAGTTCATACAGTAAGCCTTGATGATTTTTCTTGCACTGATTATCACATTATAGGAATACATAGCACCCTAGAAGATTATCAGTTAGCTTACGTATTAAATGCAAATTTAAACGTTCATTTTCAGCGTTGCAAGACTGATATTGATGTTAAAAACAAATCTTATGAAGCCTTTTATCCATTGTTTGAGTATATGGATTATAATAATGATGATGTTTGGTATTTAATTTCAAATGTTTTTAAAACAAAGGCTAAAGATGACTCGAATAGTTTATTTGCAGAAAATGAAACGAGAAGATATTTAATTCCTGAAAAGAAAAAAGTAGATTATTTCTTAAAATTAGAAGGAGAGTTTACTCAAAACAAAGTACACGAAATTAACGAAGTTATTCATCAAACTCAAGGTGTAATAACTTCCTATAATATAGATACAAACACACTAAAATCTAAAGAATTTTTAATTTTTTAACCTATGCCACACAATAAAAAGACTAAGATTGTAGCAACATTAGGTCCAGCTACTAACACCAAGGAAATCCTAGCCGAAATGGGAGCTTCTGGTGTAAATGTATTTAGGATTAATTTCTCTCATGCAGATTATGACACTGTTAAGGAGAGAATTCGCCAAATAAGGGAAATTAATGAGGAAAGAGGATACAATGTAGCAATTTTAGCTGATTTACAAGGTCCAAAACTTCGTGTTGGGGTTATGGAAGATAATGTAGAAGTTAAAGCTGGAGACACTTTTATTTTCACTACAGAAGAATGTATTGGAACTAAAGAGAAAGCCTATATGACTTATCAACAGTTTCCAAAAGACGTAAAAGCAGGAGAAAATATTCTTGTTGATGATGGAAAACTTCAATTTGAGGTTATTTCTACAGACAAAACTTCTGAAGTTATAACCAAAGTAATTGTCGGAGGTCCTTTGAAATCAAAAAAGGGCGTAAATTTACCTAATACGAATATATCACTACCTGCACTAACCGAAAAAGACAAAAAAGATGTTGTTTTCGCCTTAAAGCAGGAAGTAGATTGGATTGCGCTGTCCTTTGTTAGAAATCCAGAAGATTTACGAATGCTTCGTGATTTAATCAAACAAAAATCTCGTTATAGAGTACCAGTAATTGCCAAAATTGAAAAGCCAGAAGCTGTTGAAAACATTGATGCATTAATTCCTTATTGTGATGGATTAATGGTTGCTAGAGGTGATTTAGGTGTTGAGGTACCTATGCAAGATGTACCATTAATTCAAAAGATGCTTGTTAGAAGAGCTAAAAAGGCCCGTATTCCTGTTATTATTGCTACTCAAATGATGGAAACTATGATTGAAAATAGTGTACCAACAAGAGCAGAGGTAAATGATGTAGCGAACTCGATAATGGATGGTGCCGATGCAGTAATGCTTTCTGGAGAAACTTCTGTGGGTAAACACCCTATTAGAGTTATACAAAAGATGACAGAAATTATTGGTAGCGTTGAGTTTTCTGATTTAATAAAAGTTCCGGTAGAAGCACCACATATTAGAACAAACCGTTTTATTACAAAGTCTATATGTTATCACGCGGCTTTAATGGCTGATGACATTAAAGCTTCAGCTATTTCTACTTTAACCAACAGTGGATATACAGCATTTCAGATTTCTGCCTGGCGACCAAAATCTCATGTAATTGCCTTCTCTTCAGAAAGGAGAATTTTAGGAAAATTAAACCTTTTGTGGGGAGTTAGAGCTTTTTATTACGATAGAGAATTAAATACTGATGATACTATTAAAGATCTTAATGAAATTATAAAAGAAAAAGGATTTGTAAAATCAGGTGAATTTGTAATTAATTTAAGCTCTATGCCAGTTGAAGAAAAAGGTATGGTGAACACGCTGAGAGTCTCACAAATAGATTAAATTCAAAAACCAAAACTAAAAAAGCCCATAAAATTAATTTTATGGGCTTTTGTTTTTATTAAAAGTAAAACTCTAAACTTCTATATTAATCTGCTAGAATTATAACTTTATTATCTTTCATTTCAAGTGTTCCTGAATTAATAGTAAAACTCAACTTTCCGTCGTTATCCTTATTAAATCTATCTTCGAATTTCTCATCTATAGAAGCGTTATTAGCCTCTACTCGAATCTTTCCAGATGTTAATACAGAAACAATAGGTGCGTGATTGTTCAAAATCTGAAATTCTCCATTTAAACCAGGCACTGCAACTGATGTTACATCAGATGAAAAAATTACTGCTTCAGGTGTTACGATTTCTAAAAACATTATATCAATTGTTTTTATTAATTATTAAGCTTCCGCTAACATTTTCTCACCAGCCTCAATAGCATCTTGAATAGATCCTCTTAAGTTGAAAGCTGCTTCAGGATACTTATCTAACTCACCATCCATAATCATGTTGAATCCTTTAATAGTATCTTTAATATCAACTAAAACTCCTGGAATACCAGTAAACTGCTCAGCTACGTGGAATGGTTGAGATAAGAAACGTTGTACACGACGTGCTCTGTGAACTACTAACTTATCCTCTTCAGATAATTCTTCCATACCTAAAATAGCGATAATATCTTGTAACTCTTTATAACGTTGTAATAACTCCTTCACTCTTTGTGCACAATTATAGTGCTCATCTCCTAAGATTTCTGGAGTTAAAATTCTTGAAGTAGAATCTAATGGATCTACTGCAGGATAAATACCTAACTCAGCAATTTTACGAGATAATACTGTAGTTGCATCTAAGTGAGCAAATGTTGTTGCTGGTGCTGGATCCGTTAAATCATCCGCAGGTACATAAACTGCCTGTACAGATGTAATAGATCCTTTTTTAGTAGATGTAATACGCTCCTGCATTGCTCCCATCTCTGTAGCTAATGTTGGTTGGTATCCTACGGCAGATGGCATACGACCTAATAAAGCCGATACCTCAGAACCTGCTTGAGTAAAACGGAAAATATTATCAACGAAGAATAATACATCTTTACCTTGATCTTCTCCTGCTCCATCACGGAAATACTCAGCTATTGTTAAACCAGATAAAGCAACTCTTGCACGTGCTCCAGGTGGCTCATTCATTTGTCCGAATACGAAAGTAGCCTTAGAATCTCTCATGGTATCTTTTTCTACTTTCGACAAATCCCATCCACCTTCTTCCATAGAATGCATGAAATCATCTCCGTATTTGATAATACCCGACTCTAACATCTCACGTAATAAATCATTTCCTTCACGAGTTCTTTCACCTACACCTGCAAAAACAGATAAACCTCCGTGTCCTTTTGCAATGTTGTTAATCAACTCCTGAATTAATACTGTTTTACCTACACCTGCTCCTCCAAATAATCCAATCTTACCTCCTTTTGCATAAGGCTCAATTAAATCGATAACTTTAATACCTGTAAATAATACTTCAGTAGAAGTTGATAATTCTTCAAACTTAGGCGCTTGACGGTGAATAGGCAAACCATTGCTACCCTCTTTAGGTAAATCACCTAAACCATCAATTGCATCTCCTGTTACATTAAATAAACGTCCATAGATATCCTCTCCTATTGGCATTTGAATTGGATTACCCGTAGCTACTACTTCTTGACCTCTTTTAAGACCATCAGTAGCATCCATTGAGATTGTACGAACAGTATCTTCACCAATATGTTGTTGAACTTCTAAAACTAATATTGAACCATCAGCTTTTTTAATTTCTAACGAATCATAAATCTTTGGTAATTCGGCATTTTCTGTATTGAACTCAACATCGATAACTGGACCAATAATTTGAGAAACTTTACCTGTTATTGTAGACATTACTTTCTGTAATTTAGTTATTGTATTTATTAAGTGATGTTTATCCCACTTTTCAGAGCGCAAAGGTAATTTTTTTATAACAATATAAAAAGTCTTTGTATAATATTTTTTTAAAAAGAAAAAAGCCTTGCAAATGCAAGGCTTTCTTTTAATTATATTTCGGTATTGATTACTTCTTTAAGTTAATCTCTACACGTCTGTTCTGTGCTCTACCAGCTCTCGTTTTGTTAGTAGCGATTGGGTAATCCTCCCCTAAACCAACAGAACTTAATCTGCTTGCAGGAACTCCACCTTTACCTGTTAAGTAATCTAAAACAGCTTTAGCTCTTTTCTCAGATAATCTTTGGTTAGTTGAAGCAGCTCCTTGGCTATCAGTATGACCCTCGATGTTGAAGTTAGCATCTGGATATTCTTTCATGATTCCAGCGATTAAATCTAACTTTCCAGTAACACCTGGTCTGAATGAAGATCTTCCAGAGTTGAAGTAGATAGCTCTTGCGAACTCATCTAATTTCTTCTTAGCCTCTTCAGTGATAACTGGCTTAGGCTCTGGACATCCTTGTCTTGAAGCAACACCAGGAACGTCTGGACACTTATCTACGTTATCCTTAACACCATCGTTATCTTTATCTCCCCAAGGACATCCTCCGTTTTCAGCAGGACCAGCCTCGTTTGGACACTTATCTTTGTTATCAGCGATACCGTCACCGTCAGCATCTGGACAACCGTTCATTGCTTTTGTACCAGCAGCGTTTGGACAAGCATCATCTTTATCTGCGATACCGTCACCATCAGCATCAGGACAACCGTTTAACGCAGCAATACCAGCTTCGTTTGGACAAGCATCATCAGAATCTTTGATTCCATCTCCGTCAGCATCAGGACATCCGTTGAATTCTTTTAAACCTGCAACTTCTGGACAAGCATCATTCTTGTCGTATACACCGTCTCCATCAGTATCTTTTCCACCGAAACGGAAAACTAAACCAAGAGAGTGTTGGAAGTGATCTTGTACTTTATCAGCAAATTCTTTTTTACCACCAGTTTGGTAGTTAACACCGATGTTATCGTTGAACCAGATGTTAAACCCATAACCCATGTTAAGAGTTCCTTCGCTTCCTTCAACGAAATTTCCAGCATCCATTCTTCCGAAGTCAACAAAACCTCCACCAATGTAAACATAAGGATCAAACCATCCTGT
The DNA here is from genome assembly GCF_049239625.1 of Tenacibaculum sp. MEBiC06402. Classification (NCBI taxonomy): domain Bacteria; kingdom Pseudomonadati; phylum Bacteroidota; class Flavobacteriia; order Flavobacteriales; family Flavobacteriaceae; genus Tenacibaculum; species Tenacibaculum sp. MEBiC06402. The sequence goes on along the minus strand of NZ_JBMKKT010000095.1, from coordinate 30,595 downwards.
GTCTCCAAATAAGTGATTTAAATCCCACTTAGCTACTAAATCAATAGACCAGTAAAGCTCATCGATATCTTCGCTACTAGCGTAAGTTTTAACTTTGTTTATAGAACCTGCTAACTGTAAAGAAAACCCATCGTTCAAGTATCTGTCGATACTAATTCTCGAAATTGATGGTAAAGTGTTATCTCCCCACTCACCAGCTCCGAAGAAATCTTTCACGTGGTCACCAAATTCTGAGGTAGTTCTAACATCAATAGTGTTAATACCGAAACCTACAGCCCAAGGGTTGTTTTCGTCTTGCGCATTAACATTACCAAATGTTAAGAACGCAACAATAGCTAACATAGCTAAATTTTTTAATTGTTTCATTATCAAAAATTTAAATTAAAAGTTCGTTTATATATAACGCAAATGTAAGTTCTTAAAACTTATTTACAAAAGCAAATCTACAAAAACTTATAAAAAAAACAAGTTTTTGTTCTTCTATTTACTAAATAACGTTTAACTCTTTTCCTACTTTTATAAAAGCATTTATAGCTTTATCTAAGTGTTCTTTATCGTGAGCAGCAGATAATTGAACACGTATTCTTGCTTGACCCTTTGGTACTACTGGATAAAAGAACCCAATTACATAAATTCCCTCTTCCAATAATTTATCTGCCATTATTTGAGAAAGCTTTGCGTCGTAAAGCATTACAGGCACAATAGCTGCATCTGCTCCAACTAAATCAAAACCAGCCTTCTCCATTTCTGATCTAAAGTAGTTTGTATTCCATTCAAGTTTATCTCTTAGAGAAGTGTCATTCGATAACAAATCGAACACTTTTAGCGAGGCTCCAACGATTGCTGGTGCTAATGAATTTGAAAATAAATATGGTCTAGAGCGTTGACGTAAAATATCGATAATTTCCTTTCTACCAGTTGTATAACCTCCCATAGCACCGCCTAAGGCCTTACCTAATGTTCCTGTTACAATATCCACTCTACCTAATACGTTTTTAAGCTCTAAAGTTCCTCTTCCGGTAGCTCCTATAAATCCAGCAGCGTGACACTCATCAACCATAACTAACGCATCATACTTTTCTGCTAAATCGCATATTTCATCTAGCTTTGCAACGATTCCGTCCATAGAGAAAACACCATCCGTTACAATAATCTTAAACCTATGATTTTGTTTATTTGCTTCAATTAATTGTTCTTCTAAAGAAGCCATATCATTGTTATTATATCGATATCTGGCTGCTTTACATAAACGAACACCATCAATAATTGACGCATGGTTTAAGCTATCTGAAATAATTGCATCATCTTTTGACAATAAAGGCTCAAAAACTCCTCCGTTTGCATCAAAAGCCGCTGCATACAAAATTGTATCCTCAGTTTGATAGAATTCTGCGATTTTAGCCTCTAATTCTTTGTGAATATCTTGAGTTCCACAAATAAAACGAACAGAAGACATTCCGAACCCATGTGTATCCATCACATCCTTTGCTGCTTGAATAACTTCTTTGTTATTTGAAAGTCCTAAGTAATTATTTGCACAAAAGTTAATTACCTCTTCTCCTGTCGAGATTTTAATAACTGCATCTTGAGAAGAAGTTATTATTCTTTCACTTTTATATAATCCAGCCTCTTTAATATCCTGAATTTCTTGTTGTAAATGTTCTTTGATTTTTCCGTACATGGTATAGTTTGTTTGCGATGTAAAATTAGTCAATTTCTTTAACTAAAACTTCATCATTTATATAGACAAGTATTTTTTTAATGATTTTAAATTCTAGGCTTTCGAGCTCATCAGCATATTGTTCTAACTGGTTTACATGAGTTACACTCTCAACACCTGTTTTGTAATCTATTATAGTTACATTTTTGTTTGAAAAAACCAATCTATCAGGTATAATTATATCATTATTCACTGTCAAAATTTCTTTCTCATTGAAAGCAATAACTTCGTTGGAAAAATAATCTTTTAATAACGGATGATCTACAACATTTACAATTAAACTTTTAATGCTAGAAAGTAACTCCGTTGACAAGTCACCCTGCATTGTATAGAAATGAAAGACTCTTTCAATATCTGACTTTATGTAGATTTCTGAAAGAATAGCGTGGACTAAATTTCCATACTGGATAGATTTTTCTTGGTTTGTATCCCATAATTTTGATGCGCTAGCAAGTAACACTATATTATGTCTTTGCCAAGCTGTAGTTATAAACTTTTCTTGAATCTGAACTTGTCTTTGCTGAATTAATTTTTCACTAAATCGAAGGCTTTCACCAAAATGATATTCGTTCTCAGTATCTAACCAAAGCCCCACATTTTTTAGAAATGAAATAAAAATTCCAGAATAGTAATTAGTATTCTCACCTGACTTCCCGATTTTCTTTTCCGTTATAATATGTAATTGCTCAACAGCTCGAGTTAAAGCGACGTAAAGTAAATTAAGATTATCTAACTCTAATTCTTGAATCTGTTGATTATACATCTCAGTTCCTCTACTATTAATATTAGCAAGCGATTTATTGAAATCGATAAATAATGATTTGAATCCATCAAATGTCTCAGGTAAACCATCAAACCAAACTTTTGGTTTAACTTGTCGGTATATGTCCAAATCATAAGGGAAAATAACAACAGGAAATTCTAAACCTTTAGATTTATGAATTGTCATTATATGAACTGCATCTGCATCTTCAGAAGTTACAATACTCAACACTTCTTTTTTAACATTCCAGAATTCAATAAAATCATTAACATCATTTCCTTTATTCTGTTGATCCAAAACAACATCTAGAAAAAACTGGACATAAGCATCCGAACTTAATAATAAATTAAAACTTCGGATAATATACTCTATCTTATCATAAAAAGGTAATTCAAAATAAATATTCAAATTGAAGTCAACCGAAAAAGACTGCAACTCATTAAAAAAAGTATTGATATCTGTTTTGATGAATACATCATAGAAACTATGAGCATCTTTATCAATAGTTAAATGCTTATGTAAAAAGTATAGAATTTCGAACTTCTTTTCTTCATTATCAAACTGAAGAATTAATTGAATAATATTAGCTATGAAATTAACTCGTTCATTATTTTTAAGCAATAATGTTTCAGAAGATATAATTGGAATTCCTTTTTCAGATAAATAATTTGCAACTTGAATTCCTTCGCTCTTTTTTCTGACTAAAACAGCAATTTCATTTAAAGAATATTGTTGTTTTAACTCAGTAATTTTTTCAAAAACTTTTTTAGGATACTTTTCTTCTTCTACACTTTTATCTTCCTGTTTTTCTAAAAAACTTAATGATACATATCCTCCTTTTTTCGAATTATTTAATTGCTTATTTCCGTCAACAAACAACTGCTTATAATCTTCATTGTTCAAAAAAGAACTCACATGTTGAAAAAACTGATTATTAAAATTAACAACCTCAGAAAAACTTCTATAATTAGTATCTAATAAATTGATGCTTTTATTTACCTGAAATATTTTATGGTTTTCATTACTTAAGTTAATAAATTGTTCTGCTTTTCCTCCTCTCCAACGATAAATAGCTTGCTTTGCATCACCAACTAAGAGTAAACTACTATTTTCTTGGGCAAGTGCATTATCAATTAACGGAATTAGATTTTCCCATTGTAATACAGAAGTATCTTGCATTTCATCAATGAAATAATTCATGAATCGTTGTCCAAGGCGCTCATAAATAAAAGGAGTAGGTTGATTTTTTATATTATCTGAAATCAACTGATTGAACTCTGCATTTAATCTAATATTATTTTCTTCTTTCAGATGTTGTAATTCTGAATTTATAGAATTTAAAACAGCCAAAGGAATTAAACTTTTTAATACTAGATTATTTAAAAGATAAGTACCATAATATTCTTCATATAATCGTTTCGATTCATAATACAGCTCTTTAAAATCATCATACAAATCCTCAATAGTACTTTTAGCTTCAGCACTTGCTTTTCCAGCAAATAGGTTTTTATCTAGTTCAAAATTTTTATTGATTCTTCCGTCAAATTTTAAATCACCATCTTTTAAAAACTTTAATCTCAATAACTTTTCAAAGTGTTTCGGCACTTCTCCGCTATATGAGAAATCAGAAAACTCTAAGCCGTTGTTTTTGACTAATAACAATGCCTTGTCAGCTACTTCAGTAAATAAAGATTCAATTTGGTTGTTCGCCTTAACAAGTTTTTCCTTTAAGCTGAAAAAGTCATTAATTGACTTATCTGCTAAATTTCTAAAATGTTGAACATCATTTTCATTTAATAAAATTTTTGAAAACTCTTTTAATTCATAAGAAATATCCCAAGATTTATCTTCATCTATTTTAGACAAAGAAAAATCTATTAAAAGATTCGTCAACTCTTTGTTGGTTCCAATTTTAGAAATCAATATATCAACGGCTTCGTTAAGCAATGAAACCGCATCCATTTCAACTTCAAAATTGAGTGTTAAACCTAAATCGTGCGCGAAGTTCTTGATAATCTTATGTGTAAAACTATCAATCGTTGTAATGGAAAAAGCCGAGTAATTCTGTAGAATAGCATCTAATATTTTAGTACTTCTTTCTTTTACAGTTGCTTTATCTAAAGTGGTTTCCTGTAATATCTGCCCGATAATATCATTTTCAACTTCTTCTGCAGCATCTGAGAGTGATTTCATTACACGCTCCTTCATTTCACCAGCTGCTTTGTTGGTAAATGTTATGGCTAATATTTTCTGAAAGTAAAATACATCACTCGATTGCAGTACCACTTTTAAGTACTCTTTCACTAACGTAAATGTTTTACCACTACCTGCAGATGCATTAAATATTTGAAATGAAGGACTTACTTGCACAACTAAATTTTTATGCAAGTTAACTAAAAAAACACCCTAACTCGTAAGGTGTTTTTTAAAAATATTGAGCTTTTATAGACTAAGTATTTCCTTATTAATTCTAATAAAATCGTTGTTCTTAGCTTTTTCAGATAACCTCAAAGCTCTTTTCGCAACTTTCTTTGCTCTACTAATCTCATCCAAATCTTTTAAAATTAAAGCTTCACGTGTAACTTGAAAGAACAATGCTTTTTCTGAGGAAGTAACTTTTTGAATATATTCTAACGCCTTTGGCAAGTCAGTTTTGGTTTCATGAAGATAAAGTGCGGCTCTAAAATATTCGGAATTACTTGGACCAGCTAAGGTTTTATTGATAGAATTAACTATTTCTAATTCTTCCGGAATCTTTATTGAAATTTCAACTCGAGCTGTTTCCCATTCAATAAATAAATCTGAACCGTGCAATGAGTTATTTTGAAATCTCATTGAAAATGTTTCTACAACTTCTTTTAAATCTTTTACCAGAACTTCCATTGTCTTATAAGGATTTTGTTCTTTGTAATCATTCCAATTTGAGCTAGCATATTTATACCATTTTACTTTCCACTTATCTTTGCCTGGAACAATCAGTAATGTATAATCACCTTTTTTAAATTGTTCTCCATTTATAAGTAAATCTTTTGAAAAAGATAATTTAGTAGCTGTATTTGCACCAGTTCTCCAAACCTCCCCATAAGGTAATAATCCACCAAAAATCCTCCTTCCTTTTTTACTCGGACTAGAATATTCTATGGTTACTGTTGATAATCCTATATTCTGACTTAGCTTAGTTTTTGGACTTAAACTTGGGACTTTTAATTGCGCTAGCAAACCAGCGTTCACAAACATGAACGCCATTATTATATATGTTTTCATTCTTATTGTTTTTGATTAAAATATGCCGATGGAGAAACTCCCATCAAGCTTTTAAAAGATTTATTAAATGTTGTTTTGGAATTGAAACCCGCTTCTTGGGCCAATCCAAAAAAAGTAAGTTGTTTTCCTTTTTCACTTTTTGCTAAATCAACAAATTCTTTAATTCTGTAGTAGTTTACATATTCAAAGAAATTCATCCCGATATTTTCATTTAATAATCGTGATAATTCCGGACCATGCACTCCTAACATTTGAGCTAATTCTGTTTTCAATAATTTAGCGTTTAAGTATGGTTTTTTCTCTAGCATTAATTTTTCTAATGCTAGTTTTAAACGATCTAAATCTTCATGAGTTAATTTTGATTGATGATACTTCTTAACTTTTACATCTGGAATAGATTTCAACACCTCAGGTTTTAGCATCATGTAATAACTAATAAATAGAATTACGAACGTTAGTACAATCCAGATATAAGGTCTTGCAGTTCGTTCAATCATTGGAAAACCTAAGAAGTTTGTTATGAATAAAATCAGCCAGATTAACATACAAAAGCCAGTTACAATCAAAAAATGATGGACAAACTTTATATGAGGTACAAATGAAGACTCATTTTTGAAACTATCTGAGAATTTTTGAAAACCTTTATACGCCTTTATCCAGTACAATATATTCACTACTAAACCAATAGCGTGACACCAGTAAATAACCGTCATTAAATCAATAGACTTATTTCGTTCTATTTGATATTCACGTGATGGAATAATGAAATATCCTGTAATAAATAATGAATATACAATACCTGGGACATAGTACTGTAAACTAGCTTTTGTAAACTTTTCTTTGAACAAAGTAGATTGTACAAATAAGAAAATTGTAGGTCCAAATAAGAGCGCAGAAAACTCCGACATTGCCATTAATTTGAAACTTCTATCGAACAAATCAATACTATGTAATACTTTACCAAACAATCCTATAGTTAGAATTACAATCAATACCAATAAAAACTCATTGATTTGATTACGCCTTTTCAAAGACACTATAAAAATAAATATAAGTAATAAACTTTGAAAAAAACCAAAGTACACGAGTTGTTCAAGAATTTGTTGCATTTACTTTTTTCTTTTTTGAAAATTAATCAATTTGAAATTGATGTACATTTGATAATCTTGCATAGCTAGACAATGGATACTTCTTGGAAAAAGATTCAAACTGTTCATCAGTTTCCCATTCTACAATAGATATAATATCTGGCTTGTAATAATATCCCGTTGGCGACTCTCCTTTTTCTAATTTCAAAACAACTTTCCCTCCATTTCTTTTCACGCTATTTTCCCACACTTTATAAAAATCAGTTTTATCTTTTTTCTTTTTCCAAAACGAAGTTACCACATTGAACTTATTCTTATAAATTGAAAAATTTACATCATTTTTAACTTCAAAATATGCTAAACCAAAGTATGGAAATAAATCTTTTCTCTGCTTATGAAAATCTGGAACTTCTTTATCTATTATTCTTAAAAATTCCTTTCTTTTCTTAATATCGCTCCACTTCCCAAAAATAAAATTAACTGGCAAATGACTTCCCATCATTAATTTTTTAGTTCTAAATCCTGATTGTGGTTGATAAGTTAATTTAGAAGCAACAGGAAACGCTGTTTTTTTATACCTATCAAACAATTTTTTATAATTGTTCTTTGTCCCCGTTACAAGAAGTATATCTAATACTTCTCCTTTTTTAAACTGAAATGCTTTTTTTCCTGTTTGAGCTACTCCTTGATAACAGCAAACACATAAAAAAGCCAATTTGATTACTAATAACTTCATGTTTTCAAATTTTAAATTATTTCACAAAGCAACTACAAAACTCAATGAAAGTAAAGGGTTAAGAGGTACGGTTACCGTATGTGGACATCAAATTTTATGTTTTAGAATCGACAATTATTCGGATTCTGTTAAATACAGTAGAAATTTCTAATTGAAGCAACTTTTCGTTTATCTTCGTTATACAAACAAACCTATTTAACTATTTAATGAGCAGTATCTTGAAAATTGGGATGGCGCAAATTTCTCCTGTTTGGCTAAACAAAGAAAAGACCATCGAAAAAGTCAATTCGTATATTGTAAAAGCCGCTAAAGAAAAATGTGATCTAGTAGTTTTTGGTGAAGGATTATTGCCAGGATATCCTTTCTGGTTATCTATCACTAATGGCTCTGAGTTTAACTCACCAGTCCAAAAAGAGATACATGCTCATTATTTAAAAAACTCTATTGAGGTTGAAAAAGGTGATCTGAATAGCATCTGTAAAACAGCTAAAGAAAACTCAATTGCAATTTATTTGGGTATTATAGAAAGAGCTGTTAATCGCGGCGGTCATAGTTTATACTGTTCTTTAGTGTATATTGACAAAACAGGGACTATACAATCTGTTCACAGAAAATTACAACCGACATACGAAGAACGTCTAACTTGGTCTCCGGGAGATGGTCACGGCTTAACGGTTCATCCTTTAGGAGGTTTTACTGTTGGAGGATTAAACTGTTGGGAAAACTGGATGCCTTTACCAAGAACAGCTTTATACGCACAAGGAGAAAACTTACATATTGCAGTTTGGCCTGGGGCGGAAAGAAACACTTTTGATATCACAAAGTTTATTGCAAAAGAAAGCAGGTCTTTTGTTGTTTCCGTAAGTGGATTTATGTCTATTGATGATTTCCCGAAAAACACTCCTAACTATGAAGTAATTATTAAAGACGCACCGAAAATTTTAGCGAATGGTGGATCTTGTATTTCTGGACCAGATGGAGAATGGGTAATTCCTCCAGTTGTTGGAGAAGAAGGTTTGTTTACGGGTGAAATTGATTATCAAAAAGTACTTGAAGAGCGACATAATTTTGACTGCGTTGGTCATTACTCAAGACCAGATGTCACCAAATTAACTTTAAATAGAGAGAGACAATCTATCATCGATTTTTCATGAAATTAAGAGAACTAAACACGGCACTTTTACTAGTTGATATTCAGAAAGGATTTGACAACGAGGAATATTGGGGTGGAAATAGAAATAACAAAGATGCAGAAGAGAAATGTGCTCAAATTTTAAAAGAATGGAGAGCATTACAACTTCCTGTTTATCACATTCAACATAGTTCACAAAATCCGAAATCATTATTACATAAATCTCATCCTGGTTTTGAAATTCAAGACATTGTGAAACCACTACCAGGTGAACCCGTAATTGTAAAAGATGTGAATAGCGCTTTTATAGGCACAAATCTTGAAACTATTCTTAAAGACCAACAAATTAAAAATGTTGTAATTGTTGGATTAACTACAAATCATTGTATTTCTACAACAACTAGAATGGCAGGGAATTTAGGTTTTGATACTATCTTAGTTGGCGATGCTACAGCAACATTTGACAGAAAGGGAATGAATGGAGAAATCTTTTCTTCAGAAACTATTCATCAAACGACTTTAGCAAACTTACACGAAGAGTTTGCTGACGTTATTACCACAAATGAATTGTTGAGTAGAGTTTAACCTAACCCAACATCCAAAGACATCATCACAATAAATCCACCTATAAAACCAAGCGTGGCAATATCAGTGTATTTGTCTCGTTGTGTTTCCGGAATAACTTCTTCAACAACTACGAATATCATTGCTCCTGCCGCAAAAGCTAATGCGTAAGGTAAAATCGGAGTAAAAAACGAAACTGCTAAAGCTCCTAAAACTCCAGCAAATGGCTCTACAACAGCAGATAATTGTCCGTACCAAAAACTTTTTTTCCTGCTAACTCCTTGTCTCCTTAAAGGCATAGCCACGGCAAAACCTTCTGGGAAATTTTGAATTCCGATTCCGATAGCTAAAGAAATGGCAGCAATAATCATTTCGGTTTGCTCTACTCCAACTAATGTTGAAGCTGCTCCAAATAAAACTCCAACTGCTAATCCTTCTGGAATATTATGTAATGTAATTGCTAATACTAACAAAGTAGTTTTATGCCAATTTGTTTTTACACCTTCCGCTTCTTCTTCTTTAAAATTAATATGTAAGTGAGGTAACCATTTATCCATTCCGAATAAGGCCAAAGCTCCTAATGCAAAACCAATGGCAGACGGTAACACTTTTACAAATCCTTCTCCAGGACTATTTTCTATCGCTGGAGATAGTAAACTCCAAAAACTTGCAGCTACCATAACACCTCCAGTAAATCCAAGCATTCCATCTAAAACTGCTCGATTCAATTTCTTAAAAAAGAAAACTAAAGATGCTCCTAATGCAGTTAACCCCCAAGTAAATAAAGTTGCGTACAAAGCTCCCTGAATAGGATGTTCTTTACAAAACTCAACTATTTGATCGAAAAAACTCATATCTTTTTAATGTATAAGTTGCTAGCTATTTTATTTGAAATAGATAGCGGTTTATTATTTATTTCTATGGTTAAAGAACCATCAAAAGGTTCAATATCTATAATTGTGATTTCAACTCCTAAACCAATTCCTTGTTTATCTAAGAATTTTAAAAAATCAGATGAACTATCATTCACACCTACACAAACCCCAACCGTTCCTTTAGGCAAAACAGATAAAAGATTCTTCTCAATCTGATGTATATTTCCTTCTTCATCAGGAATTGGATCTCCATGTGGATCATGTTTAGGGTATCCCAAAAAAGCATCCAACTCATTAATAAGTTTGGGTGATTTTATGTGCTCCAATTGTTCAGCTACTTCATGGACTTCATCCCAAGAAAAATTCAATTTTTCTACTAGAAAAACCTCCCACAATCTATGTTTCCTGATAATTCCTGTAGCAATTCTTCTACCAAAATCGGTAAGCTTTACACCTTGATACTTTTTGTAAACTACAACTTCTTTTTCAGATAGTTTTTTAATCATATCGGTAACTGAAGAGGCCTTGGTATCCAACTGTTTTGCGATGGCATTCGTACTAATCCCTTTTTCAGAATCAATGGCTAGGTGATATATTGTTTTAATATAATTCTCTTCAGACTGTGAAAACATAGTTGTAATTCTTGACTACAAACATACGAATTTTTGATTTATAAAATTTAATTTTTAGTCTTGTCTAAAAATTAATTTATATTTGCATTAAATTTATTTTAGAACAGAGGAAATGAAGTCTTTCTTACAAACGATATTTTTATTCGCAACACTAATTAGTTACGGACAAACTATAAAAGGAAAAGTCACTTTTAATAACGAACCACAAGAGTTCGTATCAGTATATACTAAAGACAAATCACAAGGAACTATTACTAATAAAGACGGTGAATTCAACTTAACCATAAACCAGCCAAAAGTTACCATAGTATTTCAAAGTGTTGGATTTAAGTTAATAGAAAGGGAAATAAGTTTTAACGGTTCAGAAACCAAAACACTTGACATAACTCTGCAAGAAGACCTCTTAGGATTAGATCAAGTGGTTGTGAGTGCGACACGATCATATTTAAACAGAAAAGTGGCTCCCGTAATCGTTAATGTTACTGACGCGAAATTATTAGAAGCTACTCAGTCTGTTAGTTTATCTGAAGGATTAAACTTTCAACCAGGACTAAGAATGGAGACTAATTGTCAAAACTGTGGTTTTGCTCAGGTCAGAATTAATGGATTAGACGGAGCTTATTCTCAAATATTAGTAGATAGCAGACCCATTTTTAGTGCTTTAAACGGAGTGTATGGTTTAGATCAAATTCCAGCTAATATTATTGACAGAATTGAAGTAGTTCGTGGTGGAGGATCTGCTTTATATGGTGCAAATGCTATTGCTGGAACTATTAATATTATTACTAAAGATCCGATTGACAACACATTTCAAGTAGGGCAAAACGTTTCTTTAATCAAAGGAGAAACATTAGATATTTCAACAACTATTAACGGAACCGTCGTAAATGATGAAGCGTCTGCTGGTTTAACCTATTTTGGAATGTACAGAAATAGAAATTCATATGATTACGATGGAGATTCTTTCACTGAACTCACAAAACTAGAAACGCAAACCTTCGGATTTAAAGGATATATAAAACCTTCTGACAATACAAGATTAACAGCAGAATTTAATTCTATTAGTGAATTTAGAAGAGGAGGAAACAAATTAGGTTTACAACCTTTTGAAAGTGATGTTGCAGAACAAATTGATTCTGATGTATTAACGGGTGGACTTACATTTGAATCTTCTATTAATGAAGGAAAACAACATTTCTCAGCTTATGTTTCTACTTCTCGCTCAAAAAACAAAAACTATTACGGAGGCGGAGAGGATTTAGTTGCTCAAAATGGTCAAGTATTAGGATTTGGTAATTCTCGTGATGAAACTTGGGTTTTAGGTTCTCAATATGCCCACAAACTATCTGATTTTCTAGGTGGAAAAGGAAATTTCACTGGAGGAATTGAGTTTAAGTATGATAAAATGAAAGATGAAAAACCAGGTTTTAATGCTTTTGTAAATCAAACTTTAAGAACTTATGGATTGTATGCCCAACAGGAGTGGACTATCAATAAACAATGGAAAGTTTTAGGAGGGTTACGTGCAGATATTCATAACTTAACTGATGAAAGCGTGATTTTCAACCCGCGTTTAAATGTAATGTACTTCGCAAATGATAATTCTAGATTTAGACTTTCATATGCTAAAGGGTTTAGAGCTCCACAAGTATTTACAGAGGATTTACATGCACAAATTGCAGCCGGAGAAGTTTTAACCGTTCGTGTTGATCGTTCTAATTTAGTTTCAGAAACATCTCATAGTTTTACAGGATCTTTTGATTGGAATAAAAGTTTAACTGAAGGAGAAATATCGTTCACTTTAGAGGCCTTTTATACACGAATCGTAAATCCATTTATTCTAGAACAACTCACCGATGTAATATGGGAAAAACGTAACGGAGATAATGCATATGTAAAAGGATTCAACATCGAAACGAAATATGCTCCAAATGAAAACTGGATTTTACAAGCAGGAGCAACAATTCAAGAAGGGAAGTTTGACAAACCAGTTCAATGGTCTGATGATCCTAATATTTCATTAGAAAACGCAGATAACTTTTTCAAATCACCAAACTTCTACGGAAACTTTATTGCAACCTATGCTCCGAATAAAAAATTCCAAAACAATATTTCGGCTGTATATACAGGAAGTATGTACGTTCCACATTTAGCAGGTTTCATTACTGAGGATCGTTTAGAAAAAACACGAGACTTCCTTGAATTAAACCTAAAGTCATCTTATGACTTTTCTTTAGATAGCCATAATCACTCTACATTGAGAGTTGGTGGTGGAGTTCAAAATATTTTTGATAGCTATCAGCAAGACTTTGATCAAGGGCCAGATAGAGATGCTACCTATATTTATGGTCCAACTAGACCTAGAACATATTTTATTTCTTTAAAGTTCATTAGCAACTAGCTAATTAAGCTATTTGGTTTTTCTTGTTAACATTCGCGAAACATTCGGGTAAGGATTCATAAACGTTATGGTAATACAACTATAATCTACATCTAACTTTTACTTTACAAAATCTGTTCAATTTTGCCTGCAATAAGAATCACCAAGGATGAGAAAAATTTTAATATTCGCTTTAATAAGCTTTTCACAATTTATTTTTGCGCAAGATAAAGGAACGGTAAAAGGAATTGTTACTGATAAAGAAATGAGTAATGAGCCTTTGCCTTTTGCTAATGTATTTATAAAAGGAACTACTATTGGAGGTAACACTGATATGGATGGTACATATACTATATCAGTTGTACCAGGTAATTATACGTTAGTTTTTAGTTTTGTAGGATATCAGACTATTGAAAAACCAATCACAATTGTTGCTGGAAAAACAATAACAGTAAATCAAGCAATGGGTGCCAGTGGTGGAGAACAATTAGATGAAATCCAAATTAACGCTACTGTAAGTAAAGATAAAGAAAGTGCTTTATTATTAGAACAGAAGAAAGCGACAGTAATTAAAGAAAGTATCGGTGCACAAGAACTTGCTAAAAAAGGAGTTAGCGATGCTGCTGGAGCTGTAACTAAAATCTCTGGAGTATCTAAAGAAGAGGGAAATAGTAACGTTTATGTACGTGGGTTAGGAGATAGATACCTAAACACTACTATGAATGGTTTAACATTACCATCGAACAATGTCAACAAGAAAAATATTGACTTAAACTTATTCTCTTCTAACATTATTCAAAGTGTATCAATTAGTAAAGCATACGCTTCTGATTTTTATGGAGATTTCGCAGCAGGTAATGTAAACATTACATCTAAAGAGTTCACAGGAAAAGAAATGTTTGAAGTATCAATAGGAAGTGGAGTTAATTCTCGCGCTGCCGGACAAGACTTTGTAAAAAGTGAAGGAACAGGACAATTCGGTTTCTATGGAAGATATGGAAACAACCCGTTCGCAAGAGTTTTATCACACGGAATTGATCCAGTTGACGGAGGTGCTCCAATTAATGCAGATATTGAAATCAGTGCTGGTAAGAGCTACACTTTTGAAGATGATTCTAAATTAAGCTTATACGGTACCGCTTCTTTCGAAAGAGGTTTTGAATACAGAGAAGGACCTGCTGTTGATTTCATTACAGTATTTAAAAAGTCTTACCCAAATGCTAAAGAATATCAGTACTCGACAAAAACTACCGTTTTTGGTACTGCTTTGTATAAAATTAATGATAACAATAAACTAAAGTACACTTCGATGTTTTTAAATAATTCATCTGATGAAGTAGGTTACTATGGTTTTAAAGGTTTAGGTGAAAATAGAGATGCTATTTTAAACACAGATGAAGGTTTCTATCAAATGAACGTTCAGTTTAATCAAGATTTAGTTTTCGTAAACCAATTAACTGGAGATCATAAATTTTATGAAAATCCAGAAGATGAAACTCCTGAATTAGAGGTTACTTGGGGTATTGGATATAACAATGTTTTTGCTCACGAACCAGACAGAAGAAGAGTAAGTATAGAAAATTATCAATTTTCTTTAGACAATGATCCAACAACAAACGCAACTTTCTTCAACAATAACGTATTTGATAATCAACGTTATTTCCAAAGAATTATAGATGAAGAATTAAACAGTCGTATGCAAGTAACATATAATGCCTCTGAAGCTCTTGCTTTAAACTTCGGATACAACGGAAGGATAAAAACAAGAGAGTTTGAAAACATTCGTTACGGATATAACTTCGTTGGTAACAATGTTGAAGTAGATCCAAATAATATTGATGATGTTATCAACTTAAATAACGCTCAGTTTTTCCAAAATCAAACTGGAAAATTATATAACATTGAGGTATTCAATCAAATTCCAGGTTATCAGAATAGCAATATTGTAAGCTTACCTGGTACGAATGAAAATGAATATAGTGGAGAATTAAGAATTCATGCTTCTTATGTTTCAGCTAACATTACTCCAAATGAAAAATGGACAATCGTTCCTGGAGTAAGATTAGAGTATTTAGATCAAAGAATTGATTATGATGTAATTAACATTAACCCTAATGATGCTGGTTTCAGAGAAGTAGAACAAACATTCTTTTTACCAAACTTAAACGTAAAGTATGCACTTACAGATGATTCTAACTTACGTTTATCATACGGAAAAACAGTATCGGTTCCAGAATTTAAAGAAGTAGCTCCATTTGTTTACGAAGATGTAACTGAACGTATTGGAGGTAACTCTGATT
Source organism: Tenacibaculum sp. MEBiC06402 (assembly GCF_049239625.1). Classification (NCBI taxonomy): domain Bacteria; kingdom Pseudomonadati; phylum Bacteroidota; class Flavobacteriia; order Flavobacteriales; family Flavobacteriaceae; genus Tenacibaculum; species Tenacibaculum sp. MEBiC06402. The sequence continues at coordinate 15,141 of NZ_JBMKKT010000095.1, read as the reverse complement.
TATTAAATGATCCTTCTTTCTCTGCAGTACATAATTTAGATCTAAAGTATGAGTGGTTTATGTCTAGAGGAGAGTTATTATCACTTACAGGATTTTACAAACAAATTAACGATCCGGTGAACTTAGTAATTGCAAATGATGCAACAGGAACACAACGTTATTTCAGAACTGGAGATAGAGCTCAAGTAGTTGGAGCTGAATTAGAAGTTCGTAAAGCATTAATCAAAAACGAAGATGACCAAACGCAATTAGGATTTGGATTCAACTTTACATACATGCACACGCAGCAAGATTTAAAATCAACTACAGGGTTATTTACTGCTACGTTCAATAGAGATTCTGATGAAGTGCAAGGAGCTTCTCCATACATCTTTAACGCGAATATCGACTATTCACCTACTCAATTTGAAAACTATAAACCAGTTGCCAATTTAGTATTCTCTTACTTCTCTGATAGAATTTACGCCTTAGGTTCTGGTACAGGAAACATCGTTCAAAAAGGTGTTCCAACTTTAGATTTCGTTTGGAAAAATGAGATTGGTAAGCACTTCGAAGTAAACTTTAGTGCGAAAAACTTATTAGATCCATCAATCGAAAGAGTAAGAGAAATCAACGGTGCTGATGATGTAACATTATCAAAATACAATAGAGGAATTAACCTAGGTTTGAGTCTTAAGTACAAACTTTAAATAAACAAAAAACAACAGAACTAATAAAAATTAAAAATTAAACAAATGAAAAATAATTTTTTACTAGGATTAGCTTTAGCTGCTACAATCTTAACTTCGTGTGGAGATGACGATACTGCTAATGTTATAATCAATGATAATAGTGTAATTAATAACGGTGGAGGAACTACAAATCCTGACACTGATGAAGAATTATCTGGAAGTATCTCATCTGATTTAACTTTAGATGCTACTAAAAATTACACAATCACAGGACCAACAATCGTTCAAGATGGTGCTTGTTTAACAATTCCTGCTGGAATGACTATTAGAGCTGCTGCAACTGGAGCTGATGTATATTTAGCTATCGCACAAGGTGGATGTATTAACGCTGAAGGAACTTCTTCTCAACCTATCGTATTTACTTCTGCTTCTAACACTCCAAACGCTGGAGACTGGGGAGGTTTAATCCTTTTAGGAAAAGCTCCAATCAACTCTGTTGACGGTACCACTACAACTACTGCAACTTCTGAAATCGCTTCTTTACCTTATGGAGGAACTGAGGCTGGAGATAACTCAGGTACTTTACGTTATGTACGTGTTGAATATTCTGGAGGTAAAGCTGACGGACAATCTGAAAACAATGGTGTTTCTTTCTACGGCGTTGGAAACGGAACTGTTGTTGATTATGTACAAGTTTTCGAAGGAAAAGATGACGGATTCGAATTCTTCGGAGGTACTGTAAACGTTAGTCACATAGCTGTGTTAAACTCTCAAGATGATTCAATTGACTGGACAGAAGGTTATACAGGAACTATTACTGATGCTTATGTTAAGCATGGTGCTTCTCACGATAAAGGAATTGAAGCTGACGGATTTAACACTGACGTTGCTAACAACGGTGGATACTTCTCTAAGCCAACTGTAACTAACTTAACTATCATCGGTTTAGGATCTGGAACTGGAAACGAAGCTGTACGTTTAAGAGCTGGTACTCAAGGTATCTTTAACAATGTTTGGATCGAAGGATTTAACGAAGCTTTTGATTTAGATGGTGCTGATGCTGCTAACCCAACTGGTGCTGGAGTATTAAGTGGTGACTTAGTTGTTAATTCAGTAATTTTTGCTGATGTTAACGTTAAAATGAAAAATGATACAGGTGAGACTTTCGCTGAATCTGACTTCTTAACTGAAGATGCTAACGCTACAGGAACTGACTTCGCTACTTGGGGAGCAGGATGGACTAGACAATAAGAAACATATATTTCTTAATATAAAAAAAGCCGAGGTAAAATCCTCGGCTTTTCTATTTTTGTACTACAATCTGAAACTTATTTAACAGCAATCTTTGTACTTTCTTTCCATGATTGTACACTTGCTATTGTATTGTTGTTATTGTAGTTAATTTCTTTAAGTTCGTCTTTGGTCCAAATAAACCACTTACCTACTTTTTTTCCTTGGTCGTAATGCGCCATAACAGTTTTGTTACCCTTTGCATCATAACGATTCCATACTCCATGTAAAAGTTTGTTTTTATAAAAACCTTCCTCTTTTACATTTCCATTATCATGAAAGTGAGTTACTTTAATTAAATCACCTTTCTTCTCGTATTTTGGCTTTATTTCCTGTGCTTGAGAGATTCCAAAGAAAGCTACACAAGCTAAAATTAGTACTTTTTTCATATTGGAGAACGTTTAACTATTTACATTAACATTACAAATATAACATATATTTTACTTTCAAACAACTTTTTGGTAACATTAATTTAACATTGGAAGAATGATTGGGAAATCTGTTATGAGATTGGTATATTTACATTACTTATTTATTAATCAATTAAATATTAAAATTATGGCAGTAATGAAAGTTATTGAAGTTCTAGCGAACTCAGAAAAAAGTTGGGAAGACGCAACTCAAAAAGCAATTAAGCAAGCTTCTAAATCGGTAAAAAACATTAAATCAGCTTTTGTTCAATCTCAAAGTGTTGTCGTTAATGATGACGAAGTATCTGAATTTAGAGTTAATTTAAAAATTACCTTCGAAGTAAAATAACCAGACCCGTTAAAGCTACACTACTACTATAATTATATTTTGCGATATTTTACATATCGCTTTTTTAATTCATTAAACAAATAATCATAATAAAAAAATGGAAGAATATCTATTAGAATTTAAAGACATCTTAATTCAATATGCACCAAATGTAATTGTGGCATTTATTTTACTTATTGTCGGACTTTGGGTTATAAAACTCATAACAAAAGCAGTTGACAAAGTAATGGATAAAAGAGGGATTGATAACTCGCTACAAGGTTTTTTACTTAGTCTAATTAATTGGACGTTAAAAATATTCTTATTTGTTACTATAGCGGGACAATTAGGATTAGAAACAACCTCTTTTGCTGCAATAATTGCTGCTACTGGTTTAGCTGTTGGTATGGCATTGCAGGGGTCTCTTTCTAATTTTGCTGGAGGTGCTTTAATTATGATTTTTAGACCGTTTAAAGTTGGCGATTATATAGAAGCTCAAGGTGAACAAGGTGTTGTAAAAGAAATTCAAATTTTTACCACTAAATTAAATACTGTAGATAACAAAGAGGTTATTTTACCTAATGGTGCTTTATCAAATGGCGCTATTACCAACTATTCTTCTGAAGAAAAAAGAAGAGTTGATATTACTTTTGGCGTTTCTTATGATGCCGATATTAAGCAAACAAAAGATGTTCTATATAATGTCATCAACAATACACCATACACTTTAAAAGACCCAGCAACTCAAGTTGTATTAGGTGAGTTAGCTGATAGTTCTGTGAATTTTAAAACTAGAACTTGGGTGAACAGTGGTGATTATTGGGATGCTTATTTTTATATTATGGAAAACACAAAAATCGCATTAGACAATGCTGGGATTGAAATCCCTTACCCACATAGTGTTGAAATTCAAAAGGAAGGTTAAACCTTTTTCTTTTCAGGAGTAACAATAAAATCTTTTAAATAAAAAGGTTCAAAATAAGCGACATCTTCGATGTCGTTTTTTTTATACTTTTCATAACTCAGTGAAGCCATTTCTTTTGAAGAAGGAAATTTACCATCAATAAAACTAAAATTAGGATGATTTAGAACTTCTTTACACTTTTCTGAACCACCACCAAGGAAAACTATTTTCTCTTTAGAATATTCTTTAAAAGAAGTTTCATCTATTATTTCCGCTCTAATTTCCCTTACTTGATTATAGTTACTATCATAAACAGCTGAATACACCTCCATTCTTCTAGCATCTAGCATGGGAATAATATATCCTTCCTCTACACTTACAGCATGTGATAATGATTTTAACGTATCTACAGAGATTAATGGAACATCTAGGGAAAAACACAAACCTTTAGCCGCAGAAACACCAATTCTCAACCCAGTGTAAGAACCAGGACCTTTACTAACTGCAATAGCATTAACTGAATGGATTTCAACCTTAGCTTCCTCTAAAACTTCTAAAACAAATGGGTGCAATTTTTCTGCATGTGAATAATTACCATCATTAAGTTCTTTAAAATGAATAACATTTCCATTTTCAGCTACTGAAACAGAACAATTCTTTGTTGAAGTTTCTATGTTAAGTATAATTGCCAAGGTTTACTTTTTTTTTTGCAAATATACAAAGCGTTCACCTCTTTTTAAGATTTAATCAAGTATGTTCTCTCCGTAGAAAAACTTTAAAACTTTCGTTTTAAAAATATAATCATACTTTGCTCTAATAGAAGCTGATTCCGCATTTACCAGTCTGTTACGAACCTGATCATAATCAAACTGAGTCATAGAACCGTAATCAAAACTAACCTGCGCGTTTTTAAAAGCCTCTTTTTGAGCTTCTAAAGAAATTCCAGCTGCTTCATAAGTTTTGGCAGCAGCTTTTGCATCTAAAAACGCTTGCTCAATAGTTTGTTGTAAACGAAGCTTTTCGTTCTCTAAGTTATTTTCAGAAACCATTTTTTGAATTTTAGAACGCTCAACATTAGCATCATTTCTAAAACCATTAAAAATCGGGATATTAATGTTCACCCCTAATCCGTAACCTAAGTTATTATCTAATTGAGTAAAAAATTCAGTATTTGAAAAACCTGTTGGTAAATCTAACAAGAAACCATAGTTGGTACTTACATTTGCAGAAGTAGAAATAGATGGATAATAACCAGCTCTAGCAATTTCAACTCCAAGACTCGCATTCTCTATATTCAATTTAGCTTTCTCAATTTCTGGACGATTTGTCAATGCTTTCTGATATACTTCATTAGAACTACTGTAAAGTAAAGCTGCAGATGGAGATCCGACCTCGATCACTGCAACATCAAAATTTTCGTAAGGCACTTGGATTAACTGAGCTAACTGTAATAATGCTATATTTAAACTATTCTCTTGAGTAACTACATTTTGAGCATCATTTGCTGCTGTAGATTGAATGTTTAATAAATCTCCTTTCGGAATAGAACCTGCTTCAAATTGAACCTGAGCTTGTTGAATTTGCTTCTTACTTATCTCAGCTTGGACTTTTGCAACTTCCAGATTTTCCTTTGCAAACAAAACATTTAAATAGGTGTTTACTACTTGTAAAGAAATATCATTTTCGATAATACCTAAATCTAACTTACTACTTTCTACACCTAACTTCGCTTGCTTATATGTGTTTAAATTTCTAAAACCATTAAACACAGTGTAACTAGCACCTACTCCTATAGATCCACCAAACGTGCTTGTAGCTACCCTGTCATTAGATACTGGATCAAAGGTAGAACCGAAGTTTAAGTTACCTCCTGTATTAGCACTAACTGACGGTAAAAAATTAGCCTTATTACTCTTTACATCTTTTTCAGCTATTTCTACACTTAACTTATTTTGCTTAATCGTAATATTATTAGTCAAAGCATGATCAACAGCTTCTTTTAGCGTCCATTGCTTTTGGGCAAATGTAAATGTTGTACTTAATAAAAAAGCTGATAGTAGTATTAGTTTCGTATTTTTCAAAGTATTTTGTTTTTGTAAACCAAGGATATGACGACAAAGAACACAATATGTTACAAAAAAAATTAAGATTCTTCTCTTTTTGTTTTTTTTCTGTATTTGTATAGCGCATAGAATAACAACCCCACCAAAATATATGGAAAAATCATTAGATATGTAATGCCATCGTTCACTCCTTCTGCCATTGTTTCATTACCTCCTTCAACAACTGCTTTGCACATTGCACATTGAGCATTCATGATGTTAAAGGACACTAAAAAAACAAAGAAAGTAATTGTCTTCTTCATATTAATGAACATAATAAGGAGAAATCATTACATAAACCACAACACCAGTTACAGCAACATATAACCATAAAGGGAATGTAATTTTAGCTATTTTTTTATGTTGTGGAAACTGACCTAATTTTGCTCTCATATAAGTAAACAAAACAAAAGGTATAACCACAACTGAAAGCAGAATATGCGAAATTAAAATGAAATAATACACATATTTTATAATTCCTTCACCTCCAAATTTGGTCGATTCAGATGTCATGTGATATGCCACATACATCACTAGAAACAATGCAGAAAAAATTAGTGCAGTCGTATTTAATTGCTCATGCAACTTTCTATTTCCTTTCTTAATAGCAATAATGGATCCTATTAATAAAACCGCAGTTAACCCATTTATTGTTGCATAAATCGGTGGTAAAAAAGATAAAGGTTCAACGTTTGGTATTTTGATTCCAAAAAGTGCAGCTACCGCAATTGGAATAACTACAGATACAACTGTTATAAACTTCTTATACTTCTTTTCGTTTACAGATACGTTACTCATTTAATAAAAGTTTAATGTCTTGTTTTAATTCGTTAATTTGATCTGGAAAACCCTGCTCTTCAAGTGCACGGTAATACATAATTGGATTCCCATGTTCATCATATCTTGAGCGGATATACCCATCTTTATCTACTAAAGCAAATAATCCAGAATGTTCAAAACCTCCATGGGTTTCTTCTCCATTTCCAGCATATAATTTAAAACCTTCGTTTGATAATTTATAAACCTCTTTTTGTGGCTTTCCAGTAAGTAAGTTCCAGTTTTTATGAGTGATTTTATAATTATCTGCATATTGTTTTAATTTCTCCGGTGTATCAATTTCTGGAGTAATTGTAAAAGAAGCTATACCGAAGTTTGGGTTCCCAAAAAATTCATCTTGAATTGTTACCATTTTACGATTCATTATTGGACAAATAGTAGGACAAGTAGCGAAAAAGAATTCTACTACATACACTTTACCCTCATAATCCTTATTCGAAATTGTTTTTCCTTCTTGATTTACAAATTCGAAATCTGGCACCTTGGTGAACTTATGTAAATCTGCTTTTTGAAAATTCTTTACAATTTTTGGAACTGAATAAATTCCAAATAACAATACGATAAACGCTATACCTACGTAAGAATACTTCCCTTTTTTCATTAATTATTACTTTTTTCTGTCTGCACTATTTTTTTTCAACGCTAAACGATACTCCGCTAAAACGACTTTCACATCATCTTTCATCTTGTCATTTAACTCTCCGACAGAAGCCATATTATAACCAAATAATTTCCCATCTGCCATATCTTTATCGTCAACTCTACCTCTTAAATTCAATTCTTTGTCAATGATAAATGCCTTGGATGTGTGTAAATTGAAATCTAAAGATTGATTTACCTTGAAACTATCATAAAAAGCTCTTATCACATTATCTTCTGCATAAATGAAATTCCATTTCATCATATCTGTGTAATTACCAATAGATTTTTTTATTTTCTCAATTTGTTCTTCTGAGCCTTTTGGACAAACAACAATCATTTGAAAGTCATTAAAACCATAAAAGGGTTTATATATCTTCTGATTTAGGTTAAAGATTTCACCTTTTACTGCATCCGCCTCTTTTCCAGGGAAGAGAACAATGGAAATTTTATTTTCAAATTTAAATTTACTATCTAAACTTGACACATCGATAACATTCTTTGTTAATACAGGGAGTTTAGCGAAGTTATTCATTCCCATAGAAAGAAAAATATAGAACAATAAAGGCACTATAAAAAGAATGGAAAGAACTATATATTTTTTTGAAATTTTCAAACGAATTTAATTTTAATTGTTTTGCAAAAATAAGCAATTATGAAGCATAGAACTATTCAACCTAACCCGATAACTACTTAAAATATTCTAAAAATTAACTTTAATCTCTATGATTGGTATAAAATTATTTAATCACTCAGAGTTAAAGTATAAAGCAAAAAAAAGGTGGTAAAAACCACCACCTTTTCTAATTTATATTATTACCATTTAATTAATGGTGCTAATGTGTCATATAAATAACCACCTTCAAATAATACGATGAATAAAAGGTAGCAGATTAAGAATACTGCAGTCCAAACTACCGCTCTTCTAAACCATTTTTTTTCACCTTCAAGGTGCATAAATGCCCAAGCAATGTAATATGCTTTAGCTAATGTTAATATGATAAATATCCAATTTAACCAACTAGTACCAGGACCGCTTAAGTGTAAAAAATCAGGTTTTTCAATACCTAAACCTACTTCTACTGCAGTAATTACAGATAAAATTGCTAAAACAATCCAGATTCTTTTTGTATTTGACTCGTGTGAATGTGCCATCTTAAAATATCTTTATAATTAATTAAACTAAGTAGAAGAACGTAAATACGAATACCCAAACTAAATCTACAAAGTGCCAATATAATCCAACTTTTTCTACCATTTCATAATGTCCTCTTTTCTCGTAAGTTCCAAGAACAACATTAAAGAAAATGATGATGTTAATTACAATTCCAGAGAATACGTGGAATCCGTGGAAACCTGTAATAAAGAAGAAGAAGTCTGCAAATATTGGATTTCCATATTCATTCACATGTAAATTTGCACCTTCAACAACTAAATTCGCCTTTTCTAGCTCCTTTAAACTCTCTTCTCTAGATAGAATGATTTTCTTTTTAGTTTCTAAATCAATTCTCTCTGATCTGATTTGTAACGAAGGATCCGCTTTAAACGCTTCTTGAACCTGAGCTACAGAATATTCTGAAATTGTTTTTTCAGACGTAAACCATAAACCATTCTTTCTTGAGTGTTGTTCTCTACCGTCGGTTCTTTCTCCTGTTACAAAATCAGCTAAAGCTATTTGCTCACCATTTTTAACGAATTGTAATATTTTATTGTCTGAAGTTCTAACTGCACCGTAAGATCCCTTGATAAAAGTTTTCCATTCCCATGCCTGAGAACCAACGAATATTAAACCGAATATAATTGTAACGAACATGTACAACGCTACTTTCTTTTGTTGCATTTTGTGACCTGCATCTACAGCTAACACCATAGTTACAGAGGACACAATTAATATGAAGGTCATAAACGCAACATAGTACATTGGGTAGTTTCCGTGGAAAAACGGAACGTGTGTAAATACCTCATCGGCGATTGGCCAAGAGTCAATAAACTTAAAACGTGTTAAACCGTAAGCGGCTAAGAATCCTGAGAATGTTAATGCATCAGATAGGATAAAAAACCACATCATCATTTTACCATAACTTGCACCAAATGGTTGCACTCCGGCTCCACCACCCCAAGTCTCTTTATTATCAGAATTTACAGCGATATTAGATTCCATAAATATCTTTTATCAGTTAATTTTTGTTAAATAATGCGCCAAAATTACGCATTTTATATTACTTGTAAAACTTAAAGAATAAAAATAAAAGTATCCATAGTAAATCTACGAAATGCCAAAAGATTGCACCTAGTTCAAACCCAAGCATATTGGTAGATGAATACTTCTTTTTAAAATGATTATAAATAACGACCATTAGCACTACAACTCCCGCCAAAAGGTGTAAAACGTGAATAAACGTTATTCCAATGACAAATGAGGTTGAAACCGTGCTTTTTGGTCCTGTAAAATATAATCCTAAACTTTCTAATTCTTTAAATCCTATATATTGATACCAAACAAATGCTAAACCAAGCACAAAAGTCGCGATTAATAATAGCATAGATTTCTGTAAATCGTCTTTTTTCAGAAACGATTGTGATAAAAATAATGCGATACTACTTAATACAATTAAAACTGTACTTATGTAAAAGGCCTGAGGTAAATCAAACGACACCCAATCTTCTCTTTTAGAACTCACAATGTAAGCACTTGTTAATCCAGCAAAAAACATCACCATACTAATTAAAGACACCCAAAGCATTGGTTTTGCTGATTTTCTTTTTGCTTCTTTAAGCTCTTTATTTACTTGAACTTCACTCATTTTTTAATGTAAAAATTTATCGATTACGTAAATAATTGGTAATACTGTAATATAAAAAACACTAGCTAACATTAGTTTTCTAGCATCCGTATTGTCTTGAGATTTGTATAATTTAATTCCGTAAAACAACATCAATAACCCCAAAATTAATACGATAATTGCAGTTAAAGGGTAGATGTATAATTTACCAGTTACTTTTAAAACAGGTGCTACGGAAATCAAAATCATTACACAAGTATAAAAGATAATTTGTGCTACAGCTCCTTTATCTTTTTTATCCATAGGTAACATATGTAAACCTGCTTTTTTATACTCTTCATCTTGTAACCACCCAATAGCCCAGAAATGCGGAAATTGCCAGAAAAACTGAATCATAAATAAAAATCCAGCTTCTATTCCGAAACTACCAGTTGCTGCAACCCAACCTAACATAAATGGAATTGCTCCAGGAATAGCTCCTACAAAAACCGCCAATGGTGTAACAGCTTTTAAAGGTGTATAAGCACTTGTGTATAAAAAAATCGAAATCGCTCCGAACAATGCACATTTTGGATTGATGGCATATAATATTGCAATTCCTGCAATTGTAAAGAGTGTAGCAATAATTAAAGCAGTAGTAGATTTCATTCTACCAGAAGGCAAAGGACGATTTTTTGTTCTTTGCATAATTGCATCAATATCTTTCTCTATAACTTGATTAAAAGCATTTGACGCACCTACCATTAAATAGCCTCCGATACTCAATAATAATACTATTGAATAGTCAACTGTTTCTGCTCCTAATAAATAACCAGCAACTGAAGTAAATACCACACTAACCGACAAACCAACTTTAGTTAGTTGCTTAAAATCTAAGAAAAGTGTTTTTAAAACCGACTTATCTGCCATCAAAACTGAACCCACCTTGCTTTTAAAAAATTTTTGCAAAGATATTCCATATATATGTAACCACCATAAAATTTACGTTTTATTGAATATTTAAACTTTTTTTGAAAAAAAATCGATTTTTGTTTGACAGATTAAAAAACGGTTGTATATTTGCACCCGCAATCACAATTGCACACGATCTTAAACAAAAAGACTACGCGAAAGTAGCTCAGGGGTAGAGCATCACCTTGCCAAGGTGAGGGTCGCGGGTTCAAATCCCGTCTTTCGCTCTGAACCTTATATAAAATACCAATGCTGAAGTGGTGGAATTGGTAGACACGTTGGACTTAAAATCCAATGAGCCGTAATGCTCGTGCGGGTTCAAGTCCCGCCTTCAGTACTAAAGCCGAAACATTTTGTTTCGGCTTTTTTTATTTATTTCTTTAAAATATCCTTAATCTCATCTATTTTATCAAACATTGCTTTCGCAAAAGGACATAAAGGAAGTATTTTAATATTTTTTTCTCTAGCCATATCAACTATTTTATAGAGGAGTTTCTTTCCAACTCCCTTTCCTTTAAAACTTTCATCTACTTCTGTGTGATCTATTATAATGAAATCACTTTCAGGAATAGAATAGGTCATTGCTCCAGCTTTCTTTCCGTTATCACTTGCTAAAGCAAAACCTTTACTCCCTTGTTCTTTAATTGTTATTTCCATTTTTTAAAATTTTATTTCTGTTGGTAATATGAAATGATATAGATTAGAATGGAAAATACTATGGAAATATTAATTATCAAAGATTATTTACTAAAGAAAAAAGCTAGTCTCATAAACTAATTTCTTTTACTAAGATTTATTCCTCGCAACAAAAACTGTATTAAGCGCAACACCTGTAATTACTACTCCCGCTCCGAGTAAACCAATAATTGTATATTTTTCATCTAGCCAGAAAACACCTGCTAACATGGTAAATAAAACTTCAATATACTTTAAAGGTGCAGATTTATTTATTTCTGAGGTTTGAAAAGCTTTTGTCATATAGTATTGTCCGATAAATCCAAAAACACCTAAACTAACTAAGGATAACCAATCGAGGTCTGATGGAGTTCTCCAATAAAAAATGGTAAAAATCCCGCTAATAAAAGTAGAAATCCCCATAAAATAATTTATTACCACTAATGGATGATCTCTTGTATTTATTTTACGGATTAGCATAAACACCAAACCAGTTAACACTGCAGACCCCAGAACAATCAAAAAACCAATTGTACTTACATCTGTATCAAAACCTTTTAAAATTAACACTCCAAGAAAAGCGATACCAAAATACATCCATTGATTCCATTTTATTTTTTCCTTCAATAAAAAAACGGCAAAAATTGCTGCAAAAATTGGTGAGATGTAACGAATAGAAACTGCTGTTCCCGTTTTTAAATATTTTAGTGACGCAAAAAAGAGCGTCATGGCCACAAAGCCTATAATCCCGCGAGCAAATAATAATTTTCTTTGGTTACCTAGAGGTTTAATGTTGTTCTTTATTAATAAAGGAATGGTAAAAAAAAGCGTAATTGCTGATCTAAAAAATACAATTTGATACACATTAAAATGGCGTAAATCTTTTACCAATATATTCAATACGGAAAATGACAGCGCACTAATAATCATGAAAATAATCGCCTTTCTCATGCTACTAATGTAAACAGACTTCTTTACTTAAAATCATAATTCTGTCATAACTTATAATTATAAATTAGCCCTTCAAAAAAGGAAATTCAACTTTTTGGAATATTCTTTGTAAAGTTTAAAATGTATCTGCGTCTAAATCCACAAATCAAGATAATTATGAAAAAATTAATCCCAATTATTGCCCTTTTTATATCAGTAAGTATTTCGGCTCAAACGAGTGTATTTAATGGTTTATTAAGTAAGCATGTTGATGCTAAAGGAAATGTAAACTATAAAGCTTTGAAAAAAGATGAAGCTACATTAGATACTTATATCGCTTATTTAGAAAAAACATCTCCAAGTTCATCTTGGTCAAAAAATAAGCAAATGGCATTCTGGATTAATGCATATAACGCCTATACAATCAAATTGATCTTAAATAACTATCCTGTTAAAAGTATCATGAAAATTAAAAAGAAAGGGAAAAGCGCATGGAAAATTCCTTTCGCAGTTGTAGGTGGAAAAACATACACGTTAGATCATATCGAACATAATATTTTACGTAAGAAATTATTCGATCCAAGAATTCACGTAGGTGTAAATTGCGCCTCTGGATCTTGTCCTAAACTACATAACAAGGCTTTTACTGAAGCAAATATTAATAATGAACTAGAGAGTTTAATGAAGCAGTTTATTAATGATTCCAAGAGAAATAACTTAAAGAAAAAAAGTACTATTCATATTTCTGAAATCTTTAATTGGTTTAAGGGAGATTTCACTAAAAAAGGTTCTGTTGTTGACTATATTAACAAATATGCAAACGAACCTGTAGATGATGATGCTAAAATTCAGTATTTACCTTATAACTGGAATCTAAACGGAAAGTAGTATTTTTATTCTCATTTTACTGAAACAAGTTCAGTATAAAAACATAAAAGAAAGTACATGTCTAAAACATATTATGATCCTGCCGACTTAAGAAAGTTTGGTAAAATAACAGAATGGAGTGAAGAGCTTGGAAACAAGTTCTTCGACTATTATGGGAAAGTTTTTGAAGAAGGAGCACTTACCGCTCGAGAAAAAAGTTTAATAGCATTAGCTGTAGCACATACAGAACAATGCCCATATTGTATTGATGCTTATACAAAAGATGGTTTACAACGTGGAATCACCAAAGAAGAAATGATGGAAGCTATTCACGTTGGAGCAGCAATTAAAAGTGGTGCTACCTTAGTTCACGGTGTTCAAATGATGAACAAAGTGAACAAATTAGAAATGTAAGTAAACTCTAATTTAGCGAAGTCTAAATCTTAGAGATTACTTATCCCAAATTTTGTTGGAAACTGAAAATATTGTCACCTCGAGCGGAGTCGAGAGGTTGTTTAATTAGGTCTCGACTGCGCTCGACCTGACAAAAAACAAGTAATGAAGAAATCGCTTTTAGCAAGAAATAACGATTTAGCAAACACACAACGTCAATTAGAAATTCTATCAAATGGAATTTTTAAGGATGGTGAATTACCTACGTTTGCTGAAAAAATTAAGGAAACAAATCAATTTCCTTTACAGCCCAAGAAATTAGAAATTCTACAAATAAACCTTGGTTACATGTGTAATCAAGTTTGTGCTCACTGTCATGTAGACGCTGGTCCTGATAGAAAAGAAATCATGACTCAAGAAACAATGAAACAGTGTTTAGAGGTAATTAAAAAAACTGGTGCACATACTTTAGATTTAACTGGTGGAGCTCCAGAAATGAATCCTAACTTCCGTTGGTTTGTAGAAGAAGCTTCAAAAGCTGGAATTAAAGATTTTATCGTACGATCGAATCTGACTATTATTCGTGCGAATAAAAAATATTACGATCTACCTGAGTTCTTTAAAAAACATAATGTTCATGTTGTTTCATCTATGCCGCACTGGACTCGTGGAAAAACAGATAAGCAACGTGGTGATGGAGTTTTCGATAAATCCATCAAAGCATTACAAATGTTGAATGATGTTGGTTACGGAAAAGAAGGTTCTGGATTACAATTAGATCTTGTTTATAATCCATCAGGAGCATTTTTACCAGGTGATCAAGCTGCCTTAGAAAGTGATTTTAAAAAAGCCTTATTAGAAGACTTTGACATTGTGTTTAATAGTTTATTCACAATTACCAACTTACCTATTAGTAGATTTTTAGATTACTTAATTGCTTCTGAAAACTATGAAGATTATATGTATGCTTTAGTAGAAGCTTATAATCCGATGGCCGTTCAGAATGTAATGTGTACCAATACACTTTCTGTGAGTTGGGATGGTTGGTTATACGATTGTGATTTTAACCAAATGCTAAATCTGAAAGTTGCTAGCAAGGTGAAACACATTTCAGAATACAACGAAGAATTATTAAGCAAACGTAATATCATTATCAACCAACATTGTTACGGTTGTACTGCTGGAGCAGGAAGTAGTTGTCAAGGAACTGTAGCGTAATTTAATTAGCAAATTTGATAATTAGTTAATATAATAAATGTCTGTTTTAAATCATGAATACAATTTTAGCATCATTCCGAATTCATTTCGGAATCTCATGATATTGCGAAACTGTTATTTATGATGAGAACCTGAAATAAATT